>VAZF01000487.1 GCA_005888425.1 Alphaproteobacteria bacterium | reverse complement strand
GGAGACTGTAAAAATTGATGCGGTCGGCTCTCCCTTCTGGTCGGTTATCCCGATCGTCTCGGCAATCGCACGGTAATCGAGTGAATGGTTGCCCAGTGTGACGCTGTGGCGGGTCTCGACGCTTTGCGGCGGCTCAGTGGGCGCGGGCTTGTCGTCGGCAAGCGCCGAGAAAACCAGAGATCCTGCCGCGAAACAGCTACAGGCGAAAGCGAGCGCTCGGCTTCGTGTTAACTTTAAGTTAACTATAGATGTTAACTTTGCGTTATTTATGATAGCCTCCTCCCCGTGTACGCGTGTGCAAAAGTTAGGGGAAATTAAACGATAGAGCCGTTGTTTCAGGTTCAGAGCGCGATGTAGGCCGACATCCTGCCGGGATGAGAGCCGACAACGCCGGTCACGCAGAACCTTCGCGAGGAACGCCGGAAAAGGAAGAGACATGACTATCGATGCGCGCGCCGCCGCTGCGCGGCCCTCACCGTTTCGCTGGCTGCAGCTGGCCTTTGGCATCGTCTGCATGGTGATGATCGCCAACCTGCAATACGGCTGGACGCTATTCGTTTTGCCGATCGATGCCAAATACCATTGGGGTCGTGCGGCAATTCAGGTCGCGTTCAGCATCTTCGTCTTGACCGAGACCTGGCTGGTGCCGGTCGAGGGCTGGTTTGTCGACCGCTTCGGCCCGAAGATCGTCGTCCTGATCGGCGGCATCCTGGTCGGCATCGCCTGGGTCATGAACGCCTTTGCCGACTCGCTCGTACTCCTCTACGCCGCCGCCGCGATCGGCGGGATCGGCGCCGGCGCGGTCTACGGCACCTGCATCGGCAATGCGCTGAAATGGTTTCCCGACCGGCGCGGCCTCTGCGCCGGGCTGACCGCCGCCGGATTTGGCGCCGGCTCCGCCCTGACGATCATCCCGATCCAGCAGGTGATCGGCGATTTCGGCTACGAGAGCGCCTTCCTGTGGTTCGGCATCGGGCAGGGCATCGTCGTCGTCTTGGTATCGATGCTCCTGCGCGCGCCGGTGCCGGGCGAAACGCCAGCGCCGCAAGCCCGGCTGCAGCAGACCACGCGCGATTACACGCCCGTCGAAATGGTCCGCTCGCCGATCTTCTGGGTCATGTACGGCATGTTTGTGCTGGTCGGCGCCGGCGGCCTGATGGCGACCGCGCAGCTCGCGCCGATCGCCAAGGACTTCAAGATCGACGCCGTGCCGGTCAGCCTGATCGGCCTCACCTTGCCGGCGCTCACCTTCGCGCTCTCGATCGATCGCATCCTAAACGGCCTTACGCGTCCGTTCTTCGGCTGGGTGTCGGACAATATCGGGCGCGAGAACACGATGCTGATCGCCTTCGGTCTGGAAGCGATCGGAATTTATGCGCTGAGCATGCTCGGCCAGGACCCGGTGATGTTCGTGATCCTGAGCGGTCTCGTGTTCTTTGCCTGGGGCGAGATCTACAGCCTCTTCCCGTCGACCTGCACCGACGTCTACGGCGTCAAATACGCGACGACCAACGCCGGCCTGCTCTACACCGCGAAGGGCACGGCCTCGCTGCTCGTGCCGCTCGGCAATGTGCTCGCAAGCGCGACCGGCAGCTGGCAATCGGTGTTTCTCGTCGCCGCGGCGATGAACCTGGTGGCGGCACTCGCCGCGCCGTTTGTGCTGCGGCCCTTGCGCCAGCGGCACGCCGCCTCGCTCGCCGCAAACACCGCCGCAGCGGGCCGGATCCCGCGCCTGACGAACCCGATCTAGTCGCCCGTGGCCGCGGCCGGCGCGAGCGCCGGCCGAGCCGCGGCGCGGCTCTGCCAGCGGCACCGCTTCTCGATCAGGTGCCATGATAAAAAGGCGATCGCGGCCGTGAGGGGCGCCGCGATGGCGAACACGACCCACCAGGGGGCCGTCGCGCCGGTCGCGTAGACGACGCATTGCTCGACCGGCCAGCCATAGATATAGAGCCCGTAGGACAAATCGCCGAAGCGGGCGGCGCGCACGACCGGCAGTCGGCGGTTCAGCGCCAGATAAAGGACGAGATAGCTGCCGAACAGCGCGAAGGCGGCGATA
>VAZF01000486.1 GCA_005888425.1 Alphaproteobacteria bacterium | reverse complement strand
TCCGACGCGGCAATTCGGCCTCTGAGCTTAGCCTTGAAGCCGCCTTGGGCCTGGCGTATGTGAGGCGCAGTTGCGCCTCTTGAAAAGTCGCGTCGATGAAAGCCGCCATCGTCATTTTTCCCGGCTCGAACCGCGAGCACGATGTTGCGATGGCGTTGAAACGCGCCACCGGCCAGGAGCCGGTGCGCGTCTGGCATCGCGACGGCAGCCTGCCCGATGCCGATCTGATCGTGCTGCCCGGCGGCTTTGCCTATGGCGATTATCTGCGTTGCGGCGCGATGGCGGCGCACTCCCCGATCATGCGCGACGTGCGCGTCCGGGCCGAGCGCGGCACGCCGGTGCTCGGCATCTGCAACGGCTTTCAGGTGCTGACCGAGGCCGGCATGCTGCCGGGCGCGCTGTTGCCGAACCGCTCCCTCGCCTTCACCTGCAAGGACGTCCATCTGCGCGTCGAGAACAACCAGACGATCTTCACCTGCGGCTACGCGGCGGGTCAGACGATCCGCGTGCCCGTCGCGCATCACGATGGCGGCTATACCGCCGATCCTGACACGCTCGATCGGCTCGAGCAGCGCGGCCTCGTCGCGTTCCGTTATTGCAGCGCCTCGGGACAACTGAGCGATGATGACAATTTCAACGGCTCGGCCCGCGCGATCGCTGGCGTCTTCAACGAGACGCGCACGGTCTTGGGCCTGATGCCGCATCCCGAGAACGCGACCGACCCGCTCCTCGGCGGCACCGACGGGCAGGCCTTCTTTACCGGCCTGATCGGCGCGCTGCAGTGACATCAGCGTCGTGGACCGACAATCTCGCGTCCTTCGACTGCTCGCTGCGCTCGCGCTCAGGATGAGGCCAATCCTTTAATGCCGCACCCGACTTTTCCTCATCCTGAGGAGCGTCGCGGCGCAGCCGAGGCGCGTCTCGAAGGACGCGAGGCGTCCTTGCAGCGCGCATGGGATACAGATCCGCGGTGAGGGCCGGCTCGAACGTCACGCCGGAATTGGCAGCCGAGCACGGGCTCAGCGCCGAAGAATTCGACCGCGCGATTGCGATCCTCGGCCGCACCCCGAACCTTACCGAGCTCGGCATCGTTTCGGCGATGTGGAGCGAGCACTGCTCCTATAAATCCTCCAAGGTATGGCTGAAGACCTTGCCGACGACGGGGCCGCGCGTCATCTGCGGCCCGGGCGAGAATGCCGGCGTCGTCGATATCGGCGATGGCGAGGCCGTCATCTTCAAGATCGAGAGCCACAACCATCCCTCCTTTATCGAGCCCTATCAGGGCGCGGCGACCGGAGTCGGCGGCATCCTGCGCGACGTCTTCACGATGGGCGCGCGCCCCATTGCGATGCTGAACTCGTTGCGCTTTGGTAGCCCGGATCACCCAAAGACGCGGCATCTCCTGGGCGGTGTCGTCGCCGGGATCGGCGGCTACGGCAATTGCGTCGGGGTACCGACGGTCGGCGGCGAGTGCCAGTTTCACCCGGCCTATAACGGCAACATCCTGGTCAACGCGATGTGTATCGGGCTCGCGCGCGCCGACCGCATCTTCTATTCCGCCGCCGCCGGTCCCGGAAACCTGGTCATTTATGTCGGCGCCAAAACCGGGCGCGACGGCATTCACGGCGCGACGATGGCTTCGGCTGAGTTCGGCGCGGACGCCGGCGAGATGCGGCCGACCGTGCAGGTCGGCGACCCCTTTACCGAGAAATTGCTGATCGAGGCCTGCCTCGAATTGATGGAAACCGACGCGATCGTCGCGATCCAGGACATGGGCGCCGCGGGGCTGACCTCCTCCGCGGTCGAGATGGCCGGGAAAGGCGGGCTCGGCATCGAATTGCACCTCGACCGCGTGCCGGTGCGCGAAGCGGGCATGACCCCGTACGAGATCATGCTCAGCGAAAGCCAGGAGCGCATGCTGATGATCCTGGCGCCCGGCAGCGAGGACTTGGCGCGTCGCGTCTTCGAAAAATGGGAACTGGATTTCGCCGTGATCGGCCGGGTGACCGAGACCGGCCGGCTCGTGTTGCGCATGCATGGCGAGAACGCCGCCGAAATCCCGGTCGGTCCGCTCGTAACCGAGGCGCCGCTTTACCAGCGGCCCTACACGCGGCGCGACCCGTTGCCCGACATCGACCCGGCCGCCCTCCCCGACCGCGACCCGCTCGATTGCTTGCGCCGCCTGATGGCTTGTCCCGATCTTGCCTCGAAGCGCTGGATCTGGGAGCAGTACGACCATCTCGTGCAAGGCAACACGGTGAAGCGGCCAGGCGGCGATGCCGCCGTCATCCGCGTCTCTGACAGCGGCAAGGCGCTCGCCGTGAAGACCGATGCGACGCCGCGCTATTGCCGCGCCGATCCCGAGCGCGGCGGCATGCAAGCGGTCG
>VAZF01000485.1 GCA_005888425.1 Alphaproteobacteria bacterium | reverse complement strand
CGACTATGTGACCGGCGCAGTCATCCCGATCGATGGCGGTCTCTCGCGCGGCTGACGAGTTGGGCTGCCGCTAGGACGCGATCTCCTGCACGATTTCGAGGATCGCGCGGCGGCGCGGCACTCGATCGCCCCACACCCGATCGAAATCGGCGACAAGGGGCTTGACCTTCTCTGAGGAGGTCGCGGCCTCGGCCGCCGCGAGCGAGTCGAACTCGTAAAACGCGACATGCACGCCGGGATCGCTGCGGCTCCAGCAGCGCCAAGCCCGCCGGGCACCGAATTCCCGCTTGGCCCAGGGCAGGTGGTCGGTTTCGTACCAATGGTCGAAGCGGGCGCGCTCGGCCTCGGGTACCTCCGCGCGCACCGCAAACAGGACGGTCGCCATGCTGGCTCCTCCCCTGTCAAACCCCGATATTGGTGTCGTCGATCGTGAAGCCGATCTTCAGCACGACCTGATAATGCTGGACCTTGCCGTCTTCGAGGTGGCCGCGCGTCTGCAGCACCTCGAACCAGCGCAGGTTGCGCAAGGTGCGGCCGGCACGGCTGACCGCGCTCTGGATCGCATCCTCGATGCTGGTCTGCGACGAGCCGCTGATCTCGATGATCCGGTAGACGTGGTCTTCCATCGCTTCCTCCTTCTCGTTGCGCGGATGCTGCTCTGCGACCCACGCGAAACGCGGCCGCCATCGCATTAGCTCGAGGCGCGCCGATAGGCTTTAAACCCCTTCCCCCATTGGGCGTTCCGGCGGCTCCAGGTTCGATCGGCCACCGCTACGCCGCGCAATCATCCTTAAATGGGAGAAACCATCCCGTGTTTTAGCGAAAATTAGGGAGTGCACGCTAAACATTCTTCCTATCGAACTTTCATGAAACACGCGGCGTGTGCTGTTTGCGTTTTCTCACCATCGCTGTGTCTGGCGGCGATGACGCGGGGGCTGGCACCGCGGGTTGGCGGGAATGATCACGGTGTTCGTGATCGACCGCGATCCCGCGGTGCGGCTTGCCGCCAGGCGCGTCCTCGAACCGGCCGGGTTTACGGTGATCGCGGTGGCCGATGCCGCGGCGGCGCTCGCGCGGCTCGCGGTGCTGCGGGCGGATCTGGTCGTTTGCGACATCGACGCATTCGCTCCGGACGGCAGGCCTGCCATCAGCGCCATCGCCGATCTCGATCCTTCGGCGCAGATCCTCACGCTGTTTCCCAAATATCGCGACACCGCGGGCATGCTCCCTTACGTCAGGAACGCACTCGGCAAGCCGTTCACCGAGAGCGAATTGCTGACAAAGGTGCGGCGGGCTTTGGTCGGGCCGGCACCGCCGCCTTCACCTTAGCGAGGACGCCGTGCCGCCCAGGCGACCATCGCGCCCGTAAGTGCCGCTGCGATCCCGACGGCGTGGAACAAATTGCGGAACGCCGACAGGAACGCCTGTGCCTCGCCTGCGCCTTGCGCCGATGCCGCGCCTTGCAGAGCCTGGAAGGCCAGCGTCAGCCCGGCGGCGGCAGTCACGACGCCGATCGTGCGGGTCAGCATCGACAGGCTGCCGGCGACGCCGCGATACGCCAGCGGCGAGGCGGCCATGACGATTTCCATATAGGCAACCTGAAATAGCCCCATGCCGAGCCCTTGCAGCGCGAGCGCGAAGAGCATGAATTGCGGCGGTGTGTCGGGTTGCCATTCGCCGATCAGGAACAGGCCGAGGCCGGTCACGAGCGCGCCGAGCGGCGCGATGCGCTCGGCCGCGATGCGGCCGACGAGCCAGCCGGCGCCGGGCGAGACCGCCGCCATTGCGGCAAAACCGGTCGCCAACAACGCGCCCGCGAGCGGCAGAGGCAACGCCGTGTACCGGACAAAGAAATACGGGACGATCAGCAAGACCGAGAAGCTCACGAGGTACATCAAGACGCCGGCGAGGGTAATCGCGGCGAAAGCGCGGTTGCGGAACAGAGCGATCTGCACGATGGGATGCGCGATGCGGCTTTCCCAGCGCAGGAAGGCGGCAAGGCTCGCCGCAGCCGCCGCGATCAGCACGGGCCCGAGATAGTCGCCATCACGCAGCCGCGGCAGCGCATTGATCGCGAGCAGCAGGGCGACGATACCGCAGGCCAGCAATAGGGCCCCGGCGATATCGAAGCGCTCGCCGCGGCCGCCCGACGCGGCGGGCAAGCCGTGCAGCAGCACGAGCGCGGTGAGCGCGATCGGCGCGCGAAACCAGAAGACGCCCGGCCATCCCCAGCGCGCCACAAGCGCGCCGCCGATCAGCGGCCCGACCGCCGAGCCGAGCGCGAACATCAGCGTGAAGATGCCGAGCGCATGGGCGCGCCGCGTCTCCGGATAAAGGCTCGTCACAACGGCCGGCGCGCAGCTAATGATCAGCCCGGCCCCGATGCCCTGTAAAAAACGAAAAAACAACAGCCAGCCGAAACTTGGCGCGAGGGCGCACAGGATGAAGGCGACGGTGCTCCAGGCGAGCCCGGCGCGGAGCACGCTGCCATGGCTCCAGATATCGCCCGCCCGCCCGAAGGCCAGCATCAGCCCGGCATGGGTCAGCACATAGCAGATGATGACCCACTGGATCATCGCGAGCGGCAGGCCGAAGCTGCCGGTGATATCGGGAAACGAGATGTTGACCGCGGTGTCGAGCGGCACGACCGAAACGCCGAGGCCGAGCGTGACCAGCCGCAGGCCGCCACGAAAGCGGTTGCGCATCGGCACGACGGCGCCGTTCAGCGATGTTGCCCCGGGATCCATGGCGCGCGATGAAAGACGGCAGAGGAAATCAGCGGAGGCATAATGACCGGCCCGACCCGCAATGCCAGCCCCGGCTTCGCGCTCGCCGTCCATGGGGGCGCAGGCACTTTGCGCCGTGGTCTGATGGACGAGGCGCGCGGCGCGCTCTACCACACCGGGTTGCGAGCATCGCTGATCGCCGGGCGCGACATCCTCGCGGCGGGCGGCAGCGCGCTCGACGCGGTCACGGCCGCCGTGCTCGTGCTCGAAGACGACCCGCTGTTCAATGCCGGGCGCGGCGCCAGCTTTACGAGCGCCGGGACGCTGGAGATGGATGCCGCGGTCATGGACGGGCGCGAGCGCCGCGCCGGCGCGGTCGCCGGCATCTGCGGTCCGCGGAATCCGGTGTTGGCGGCGCGCGCGGTCATGGAGCACACGCCCCATGTGCTGCTGGCCGGCGAAGGGGCGGTCGCCTTCTGCCGCGCCCAAGGACTTG
>VAZF01000484.1 GCA_005888425.1 Alphaproteobacteria bacterium | reverse complement strand
CGGCGCTTAGCCGCAGCCTGCTACTGCGTTGGAAGGTCGAAGGGCAGCGGGGTATCCTCATCCGTACAGAGTTCCTCAACAGCGCTTGCGCAAAGACATGCCGGAGGTCTCGTCCGCGCTTCTCGAACATTTTGCGATTTCCGTGAATAACGAGTAAGCGGTGGAGTGACGGATGACCGGATTGGCTTATGCGCTCGCATTGGTGACTGGCTTGGGGTTGGCTCAGTGCCTCGCCGGTTGGATCCTGGTCGCCCGTTTCGCCGCCCGGGTCACGACACCCCCGGCGCGGTTTCCACCTGTGACCATCCGGAAGCCGCTCTGCGGCGACGAACCACTGCTCGAAGAAGCACTCGCGTCCTGCTGCTGCCAAACCTACCCGGTTTTTCAAATTGTTTTTGGGGTTCAGGACAGGGCCGATCCGGCGCTTATCGTCGCGCAGCGGCTGCGGGATCGTTTTCCCCAATGCGACATCGCCATTGTGGTTGACGATACACCGCACGGGCCGAACCGCAAGGTCGCAAATCTGATCAACATGCTTCCGTCTGCTCGGCACGACGTGCTCGTGATCTCCGACAGCGATCTTCATGTGAGGCTTAACTATCTTGAGCAACTGGTCGGTGCGTTGGAAGTGCCAGGCACAGGCCTCGTAACCGCAGTTTTTGTCGGTGTCGCTGCACACCGAGGGTGGCCAGCATGGCTCGGTGCAAACCAGATCAGCCATGTCTTTCTGCCCGGGGTACTGATAGCTCGGGCCATGGGGCGACAGGACTGCTTGGGAAGCACGGTGATGCTGCAGCGGCGGATGCTCGAGGAGATTGGCGGCCTGCAGCCGCTAGTAACTCAGCTTGCTGAAGACAACGTACTCGGGCAGCGAGTCCGTGAACTTGGGCTGACGGTTCGGCTCGCCGACACCGTGTCGGCGGTCACTGTTCCAGAAGCCTCCCTCCGAGCACTGTGGCAGCACGAAATCCGCTGGGCGCGGACTATTCGCGGGCTCGTGCCAATAGCCCATGCTGCCTCGACGTTCCAACACCCCTTGTTCTCGGCCATGATGGCCTTCGTTTTTTCCGGCGGCGCCCGGTGGTCAGTCTTCCTGTTCGCGTTTGCCTGGGCAGTTCGTGCAATTTCAGCGCGCGGAATTGACGGCACCCTTCTTCCCAAGCTCGGGCGCCGCACATTAGCTGCGCCGTATTTGCTTCTACCGTTGCGCGACGCCTTGTCGGTTGTCGAGACGATCGCGAGCTATTGGGGAAACGAGGTTGTCTGGCGCGGCCACAAGTTGACCGCGGCCATTGGTGCACCGAAGCTAGAGGGTTGAGCTTCGCTCGCCGGAACCACCCCATCTCCCATAACCCGCGTCCCCGAAGAGAATTTACCCGTGACGGCTAAGGAGAAAGCGCTCGCTAATCATCACGACGTGGAAACGTGACATCGGCGGTTTGAACCGAGGGTAGCTTTGGATAACGCAGGCGGCGCACTTCGATCAATTGCCAAATCAGGAGGACCGGAGTGCCTATAACAATGTCCCGCGCCCGTCGCAGCAGGGACACGCCGAGCGAGATCTCCGGAGGGATGCCGAACAATGCGCCGATCCCGGCATACCCGGCCTCTTGCACTCCGGCATAGCCGGGAACCACAAAGGCAGGAATGAGCAGCGCGTGCAGCAGCGCCTCAATCGCCAAAGCCCCCAAGAGGTCTATATCTGATCCCAAAAGCCGGAAGGCCATCCAGTTCCCGATACCCTTGCAGAGCCAGCCGACTAAGTGGACGGCAGTACCCAGCGCCATACGGCCGGTGTGCCCATACATCGCGACGAGTTCATGCTCAGGGGTCACTTCATGGTCGCCACGGTGAACGAACCAATCGCCGAGAATTTTGCGCCCGAAGCGAACAAGGAGTGGTACCACCCCCTTCTGCAGTCGAAGGACCAGGCCGCTAGCGACTAGCGCTACAGCAAGACCGATCACTATCGGCTTGGTTAAGGATGCATCTGCTGAGCGAGCAAGTAGGATGAGCAGCCCCGCGACCGTAAACGCGATCTCGGCTAGGAACTCGGCGGTAAGGTCAACAACCATCGAGAGGGTGGCGACGGACCAGGAGATGCCATGCAGCGTCGCGGCTCGAACACCCAGCACGAAACCGCCAACGACCGAGAATGGTAGGCAACTACCGGCAGAGTCACGGACCAGCCGACCCCAGACAAATGGCATGAGGTGGCGCGCGTTATTCAACGGCGCAACAACACGCCAACCGATCCCAAGAACAACCATCGTCAGAAGTTGCCAAACGCAAAACAATGCGAAGCCATCTTTGCCAACCGAAAGCGTCACGGTCGCGATAGCGCCGAAACCGTACCAGCCAACCAGCAGCGTACCCAACGTGAAGCCGATAATGGCAAGCGCAACCGACAGCTTTTTCAATGCGTTCTCGTGTCCATAGTACGGCGTAGCCCGACACCGTACTGCCGGCGTCACGTCTCGCCAATGAATCCGAACATGCGACGTCTAACCCTGGCAAGCGTGGGCGCGCGACCAAGTGCGCTCCGACACTTGGCCGGCAGGAACGCGCGGTCAAGCATGACCAGGTCATCTTCGGTCAGTTCGACGTCGAGTGCGGCGCGCTACTCGATCAAACGCTCAGCGCGTACCACCGCGATCGTGGCGATCGACGCGGACCTGAAGCGGATGCTCAAAACATCCGGGTCTTGCGCTCGGCTGATAACAGTTCCAGGTGTCAGCCATCTCACCTCGCAGTCACAGCTGCGCTTGACGATCCCGAGCGCTTCCGTCGATCTCGCGACAAATCAGCGGCTCCACAGGCATCTCCGACGGCGGGCTCATAACGTCGCGCATATGGTGGTGGGCTCGGTGTGTGCAGAAGGCGTGAATATCCGCTTCCCAGCCGACTCGACCATCCGCTGGCTAGAACCCGATGGTCCGCTCGGGGCAGAACCAGAAGCGGCGGATTTCAACTTGGGCTTCCGCTCAGCGCCGGGACCGGTCATCGGGTTGACCGCGGTTGAGTTGCTTGAGGAGAGCCATAGCGGACATTCGCATGCAGCAGGTGCATCGCCTCCGCACGGAGAGCGCCACAGAAAGGGCGCGCCTTTGCCAGCGCACCTGATCGCCCGATGACCAGCTCTGCGCGGTTCGCCGCCGGTATCTACCGGCCGGAAGAGCTCCCGGAGAGTGCTGGTGCCAGGGTGAGAGCCTTGTTGTTTAACGCTGCGATGAGGCCGGGCACACCTTGGGTGCGGAGGGTGGACGAAAAATCAGCGCGCCTTGCGGCAAGCTCGCTAATTGTACCGTTTGACCATGGTTCCGTGAGACGTGGGTTGCTCTCCAATGACTTCCAGCCGCTCGCCAGAGTACTTGTCGAACCGCTCGGCATAAACCGCCGTGATGTAGCGCTCGAAGGCCTGCAGAACCTGCCGGCGCTGTGGCTCCGGTAGCGTCATCCATGTCGGACCGATCGCCAATTGTGTCATATACGGAATATCGAAAACGCGCGGCACAACCGGCGCTAGCCTCGCCACACGGCCCCGCTGACCAACGCTCGGCCCGTTTTGCATGTTGTACAGCAAGGTTTGGTAGAACTCGCGAACGGTATCCGATGCGGTTGATGCCGCGGCGATGCTGGGCGGCATCACGGCCCAGAGCGCAAACGCAAATACCAGCGCAGAAAGCGGGCGTGTTGACTTATCCATCCTACTCTCGTGAGTTCGATCTTGGTTACCCGAGAACACTGGGCGGTAGGAGTCATTCCCCTCGTCAGCTTTCGCCTCATTTGGGAAGCCAATCACGACGAGATCGGCCATTTTGGCTTCCAGCTTTGGGGCTCCGGTGTCTTGTCGACACTGAAACCAGGGATAATCCTGTACTGCCCTAAGCTAAGGCAGCCATGCGGCTTTCCCTCTGATCTAAATCAGTATCCGTTCCTCATGGGACGAGTAGGATGCTCCGCTATTTTCATATCAGGTGAGGTGAACTGCACCGAGGCGATTGGATTGTTTCGGCTGATTCCTCTGCTGAGACGTTATATGTGGCCATGGCGACGTTCCGTCGGAGCGATATTAAATCGCCTCATCCCCGACTGAAATTTCCGTGGTTGGGGACCGTGTGACAGCACCGCCTGTCTGACGGCAACATCACGTCCTGTCAGTCGCTCCAGGGGGCCGCAATGACCGAAGCAGACAAGTACTCAGCAATTGAGACCTTGCGCGACGGAGGTCGCATCCAAATTCGCGCTCTGACACCCGAGGACGGGGCGGATCTGTCCGAAGCTGTCGCTCGCACCAGTGATGAGTCACTCCGGCGCCGTTTCTTTTTCATGAAACGGCATTTTACCGATAAGGAAACCGCCTTCTTTTTGAATGTCGACTTCGTCAATCACGTGGCGTTGATTGCCGTGGTCGAAGAAGGCAGTGAACTGGTGATTGCAGGCGGTGGACGTTACATTGTCGTGCGACCCGGAGAGGCCGCGCGCCGCAGGGCTGGAGAAGCTGATCGCTGAAGTTTTAGCAGAAAATCGCCCCATGTTGCGATTATTCGAGAACAGTGGACTGCGGATGAGTACGAAACGGGAGGCCGAGGTCCTGCACGTCACGCTTCGACTGTCTTGAATATCTCCAGCTGCATGGACGCCACTCTGGCCGAGCAACCGTCGCATTTGTCGATGCTACTACGTCTCTCGAGATGCGTAGGACAACGTCCGAAAAGGGGGCAAAACCGGAAGCTTCGGACTTCGAAGATGGGCTTCCGCTAAGCGCCGGAAGCGGTCGGTACGCAGCGTATGGCTGGTCGATGAAGCCGCTCTTTTCGAGCTCATCGATGAACGATGGATCGGCAATGTCGGCTTCCTTCAGCGTGTGCTGGATGCCGAAGCATCGGGCATGACTCGGGTCCTCCACCATCGCGGCCCGACGTTCAAACTCGATTCGTGCGCACGCGTATTGCGAGCGCATGGCGCCGATGCCGCAGACCTCGACCTCGTAGTTCGGAATAACCGGCGCATCACCGTCGATCGCCTCGCGCAACCCGCGCTCGACCGGGCGGTCGCGACGGCTGTTCGGGTTCCGCAAGTCCCCGCAGTCATTCCGATCATCAATCGATGCGGTGATCGCAGTTTTCTGTATGTACTCCCGGTTACAGGACGTGCCCGAGACGTGTTTCTTGCGACAGCCGGGCTTGTCGTTGTCGTCCAGCCCGATCACCCCAAGCCAGGCCGACTGCCGGCCTTCATCCGACAGGCGCTCTGTTTGACCGAACGGGAGACGCAGATAGCGGGGCTGCTCGCAGAAGGACTCAGCCTGCCATCATAGTCGGTCTCGCCGGACTGGTAGCGCTTCGGCGTCAGGCCGACACCCGCGGTCCGGCTTCACCTTCAAATGTTGCAGCTTTAT
>VAZF01000483.1 GCA_005888425.1 Alphaproteobacteria bacterium | reverse complement strand
TTCGAGCAGCCGATAAAGGCGCCAAACTTGCCGAGCTTCAGCGACAGCCTTCCCGCGCCGCAATTCGGGCAAAGCCGCGGGTCGGCGCCCGACCCGTTCTCGGGAAAGAAATGGCGGCCGAGTTCGGCGTCGAGCGCTTCGAGCACCGCCGTGATCGTCAATTCCTTTGTGCCATCGATCGCGGTCGAGAAATCGCGCCAGAAATCGCGCAGCAACGCTTTCCAATCGACGCGCCCGCCCGACACCTCGTCGAGCTGGTTTTCGAGATCGGCGGTGAAATTGTATTCGACGTAGCGCTCGAAGAAGCTCGTCAGAAACGCGGTGACGAGGCGGCCGCGGTCTTCCGGGATAAAGCGGCGCTTATCGAGCCGCACATAGTCGCGATCCTGCAACACCTGTATGATCGAGGCGTAGGTCGAAGGCCGCCCGATGCCCAGCTCTTCCAGTTTCTTGACGAGGCTGGCTTCGCTGTAGCGCGGCGGCGGTTGCGTGAAATGCTGGTTCGGCGTTACGACGCCGCGTGTGACGCGCTCGCGGTCGCGCAAATTCGGCAGACGTCCCTCGCCTTCCTCCTCCGCCGGCTCGTCGCGGTCTTCTTGGTAGAGCTTCAGAAAACCGTCGAACACGACGACCGAGCCGGTCACGTGCAGCCGGACCTGGCCGCTCGGATCGGCGATGTCGATGCTGACCTGATCGAGCAATGCGGACGCCATCTGGCTGGCAACCGTTCGCTTCCAGATCAGCTCGTAGAGGCGGCGCATATCGTTGTCGAGATGGCGCGCGACATCGCCGGGCTTGCGCGCCATGTCGGTCGGGCGGATCGCCTCGTGCGCCTCTTGCGCGTTTTTCGCCGCGCTCTTGTAGACGCGCGGCTCCGGCGGCAGATAGCGGCCGCCGAATTCGTTTCCGATCAGCTGCCGCGCCGCGGCGATCGCCTCGGCAGCAAGCGTCACCCCGTCGGTGCGCATGTACGTGATGAGGCCGACGGTGTCGCCGTCGAGATCGATGCCCTCATAAAGCCGCTGCGCGATCTGCATTGTGCGCGTCGCGCCAAAGCCGAGCTTGCGCGATGCTTCCTGCTGCAATGTCGATGTCGTGAAGGGCGGGAACGGATTGCGCCGCACTTCCCTGTGTTCGACAGAGGCGACATTGAACCCACTCGCGGCGAGAATTTTGTCCGCGGCGGCACGCGCCTTTGCTTCGCTGTCGAGATCGAAGCGGTCGAGTTTCTTGCCATCGATATGCGACAGTTTCGCCGTGAAGCGGTCGCCCGCTTCGGTCTGGAACTCGACTTCGACCGACCAGTATTCGCGGGGGCGAAACGCCTCGACCTCGGCTTCGCGCTCGCAGATCAAACGCAGCGCGACCGACTGCACGCGCCCGGCCGAGCGGCTCCCCGGCAATTTGCGCCACAGCACCGGCGACAAGGTGAAGCCGACGAGATAATCGAGCGCCCGGCGCGCCAGATAGGCATCGACCAATTCGCGATCGATCTCGCGCGGATGACGGAACGCGTCGAGGACGGCGTTGCGGGTCACCTCGTTGAACACGACGCGCTTGACGTCGACATCCTTCAGCGCGCGGCGCTGCTTCAACACCTCGCGCAGATGCCACGAAATCGCCTCGCCTTCGCGGTCGGGGTCGGTCGCGAGAAACAATTTGTCGGCGCCGCGCACCGCCTCGGCGATCGCCTTCATATGTTTCTCGGCCCGGCCGTCGACCTCCCAGGACATGTCGAAATCATCATCCGGCCGCACCGAGCCATCTTTGGGCGGCAGGTCGCGGACATGGCCGTAGCTCGCCACGACCTTGTAGTCGCGGCCGAGATATTTATTGATCGTTTTGGCCTTGGCCGGCGATTCGACGATGACGACGTTCATAGATCCATTCAAAAAAAGTCAGCGCTAAAAACTGGTTAGCGCAGCGAAACGAGGTTGCCGGGATGACGCTCGATGCGCCCGGCGAGTTCCAGCTCGAGCAGCAAGGTGGCGATCGAGGCCGCTGACAAGTGGCACTGCCGCACCAGTTCGTCAACCGCGACGGGCGTCGGGCTGAGCTTTTCGATCAGGAGTTCGAGGGCGGCATCCTCGGGAATCTGCGGTATTGCAGACAAGTTCGGCGCGGCGGCAGCCAAGGGCAGGCGCGGCTGCAACGCGCGCTCGCGCGGGCGCGGCGCGGGCATCTCGCTCTGTAGAAACGGGCCGAGCTGGGCCAGGATATCAGCCGCCGTCTCGGTCAGGGTCGCGCCATTGCGCAGCAAATCGTTGCAGCCACGGCTGCGCGGATCGAGCGGTGAGCCCGGCACCGCGAAGACTTCCCGCCCCTGCTCCAAGGCGAAACGCGCGGTGATCAGCGAGCCCGATTTCGCCGCCGCCTCGACGACGACGACGCCCCGCGCCATCCCCGAGATGATGCGGTTGCGGCGCGGGAAATGGCGCGCCTGAGGCTCGGTGCCGAGCGGCAATTCGGCAACGACCGCGCCGCGCTCGACGAGCGCGTCGTAGAGCCCGCGATTCTCTTCTGGGTAGACGATATCGGCGCCGCCGGCGACGACCGCGACCGAGCCGCTGTGCAGTGAGCCGAGATGGGCGGCCGCGTCGATGCCGCGCGCCATCCCCGATACGACGACGATCCCGGCTTCGCCAAGCCCGGCGGACAGCTCGCGCGCAATGCGGCGCCCATTGGCGGAGGCATTGCGTGCGCCGACGACCGCGACGATCGGCATCTGCAATAGCGCGGGATCGCCGAGCACGGTCAGGACCGGCGGCGCATCCTCGACCGTCGCCAACGCCGCGGGATAATCCGGCTCGCCCCAGCACACAAGGCGCGCGCCGAGGCGGGCGAGCGCCGTCAATTCCGCCTCCACGTCGCGCAAGCCCATCGCCACGACAGGACGCGACAGGCGTGGCAGCGCTTGCAATGAGGCACGGGCCGAGCCGAAGCGCCGCAGCAAGGCGTAAAACGTGACCGGTCCGACCGTCTCGGTGCGGGCCAGCCGCAGCCAATCCAGGCGCTCCTGAGGATCGAGCTCGCGCGCGGCCAAATTACGTCTCGGAAGGTTCAGCTTCTGGTGAAGGAGATCCGGCTCTCAGTGCCGGCGAGGAGGCGCCGGATATTCTCATGGTGCCGCAAAATGACGAGGAGCGCGATCCCAGCGATGAGCCAGGCGCGCGTCGGCTCGACGATAATCGCCGCCACGATCGCCGCGGCGGCCGCGCCGACCAGCGCGGCTAACCCTTGCCGCCGCGGAAACCGAGCCATACCGGGAACATGTGGCCGAAGATGACCGCGCCGGCTGCGGCGAGCATCGCGTCGCCACCCCAGATGCTGCCGATCAATACCGCTGCGACGCCTTTCGCGAGATCGAGCAGCAGCGTCAGCGCCGCGACCGCCTTGTTGCCGGTGCGCAGCACATTCGTCGCGCCGATGCTGCCGGATCCGATCCCGCGGATGTCGCCGAGCCCCGCCACGCGCGTCAGCACCATGCCGAACGGGATCGACCCGAGCAGATAACCGATCACCGCGGCAAGAACGATCCCGGTCATCACCTTACCCCTGCCGGATGAAGATCGTGCGGCCGTCGACGATCGTCTGCACGGCATGGCCCTGCACCGGGCGGCCGTCGAACGGCGCGTTCTTCGATTTCGAACGAAAGCGCTCGGTGTCGATCCGCCAGGGCATGTCGGGATCGAACAGCACCAGATCGGCGGGGCTGCCCGGCACAAGCCGCCCGACATCGAGTCCGAGAATGCGCGCCGGGTTGATCGTCAGCCGGCGCAATACCTCGATGAGTTCGAGATGGCGGTTGTGATACAGCTCGAGCGACAAGGGCAGCAATGTCTCCAGCCCGACGATGCCGCACGCCGCCGAGCTGAATGGCAGGCGTTTTGAATCCTGATCCCACGGCGCGTGGTCGCTGGCGATCGCGTCGATCGTGCCGTCTGCGATGCCCGCCACGACGGCGCGCCGATCTGCTTCGCTGCGTAAGGGCGGCGACAATTTCGCAAAGGTGCGGTAATCGCCGATCGCGGTTTCATTCAGCGCGAAATAGGGCGGCGCGGTATCGCAGGTGACTGGCAGTCCCGCGGCTTTTGCGCGGCGGATCGCGTCGATCCCGCCCGCCGTCGAGACATGCGCGATGTGAAAACGCGCGCCGGTGATCTCGACGAGGCGAAGATCGCGTTCGATCATGATGATTTCCGCCATCGGCGTCACCGCGGGCAGGCCGAGCCGCGTCGCGATCTCGCCTTCGGTGACTTCACCCGCGCCGCCGAGGCTCGGCTCCTCGGGGTGCTGGATGACGAGCTGGTCGAAGCTGCGCGCATACGCCAAGACGCGCCGCATGACGAGCGCGTCCGCGATCGGCTGGACACCGTCGGTGAAGCCGAGCGCGCCATTCGCCGCGAGGAGGCCCATTTCGGTCAATTCGCGGCCCTTCAACCCCTTTGTCGCGGCGGCGTAGGTGTGCAATTTGGCGAGCCTCGCCTCGCGCGCGCGCCGCGCGACGAACTCGACGACCGACACGTCATCGACCGGCGGCTCGGTGTTGGGCAACGCCACCATCGTCGTGACGCCGCCCGCCGCGGCGGCATGGCCCGCGCTCTCGATCGATTCCATGTGCTCGGCGCCGGGTTCACGCAATTGCACGCGCATATCGACGAGACCCGGTGCGAGACACAACCCGCCAGCGTCGATGATCTCGGTATTCTCGGCAAAGCCGGCATCGGCAAGCCCCGGGCCGATCGCGGCGATCTTGTCGCCTTCGATCAAGAGATCGCCCGCCGCATCGAGCCCGCTGTCGGGATCGATCAGCCGAGCATTTCGGATGAGCCGTCGCGCCCCGCTCACTGCACGCCTCCCCTACGGCGTCATGGCCGGGCTTGTCCCGGCCATCCACGTCTTCCGCAGATTGTACAGCTGAAGCAAAGACGTGGATGCCCGGCATAAAGCCGGGCATGACGGGTTAAGGGGCCAGAGATTCATCGGCAAGCTATTGCATTGGGGGACGGTTGCTGGGCTGGCCGGCGAGGAGTTCGAGGCACGCCATGCGCACCGCGACACCCGCCTCGACCTGATGCCGTATCAGGCTGCGGTCGATGTCGTCGGCGACCTCGCTGCCGATCTCGACGCCGCGGTTCATCGGCCCGGGATGCATGATCAGCGCGTCGGGTTTCGCGAGTTTGAGCTTGTCGTAATCGAGCCCGAAAAAATGAAAGTATTCGCGCGTCGACGGAACAAAGGAGCCGTGCATGCGCTCTACCTGCAGCCGCAGCATCATGACGATGTCGACATCTTTGAGTCCGGCCGCCATGTCGTGGAATACCTCGACGCCGAGCCGCTCGACCGCCGCCGGCAATAAGGTGCGCGGCGCGACGACCCGCACCCGCGCGCCCATAACCGTCAAGAGCGCGATATTCGAGCGCGCGACACGGCTATGCAGCACGTCGCCGCAGATCGCGACCGTGAGGCCGCCGAGCTTGCCCTTGCGGCGGCGGATCGTCAGCGCGTCGAGCAAGGCCTGCGTCGGATGCTCGTGGCTGCCGTCGCCGGCGTTGATGACGGCGCAATCGACCTTCTCCGAGAGGAGCTGCACCGCGCCCGATTCGGGATGGCGCACGACGAGCACATCGGGGTGCATGGCATTCAACGTCATCGCCGTGTCGATCAAGGTCTCGCCCTTGCGCATCGACGAAGCCTGCACCGCCATGTTGATGACATCCGCGCCAAGCCGCTTCCCGGCGACCTCGAAGGAGGTGCGCGTCCGCGTCGAATTCTCGAAGAAGCAGTTGATCAGCGTCCGGCCGCGCAATAGCGCGTTCTTTTTCTCGGCCTGTCGGTTCAGCTCGACATAGCCGTCAGCCAGATCG
>VAZF01000482.1 GCA_005888425.1 Alphaproteobacteria bacterium | reverse complement strand
GCTGTGGCGCGGTGCGAACAAGTCTTCTCCTCTCGGTGTCTCTGTGGTGATTTAAAGGAACCGCGCCACTTTGAGGAATTCGCGGATTTTCGCTGGATCCTTGTGGCCGGGGCGGTGCTCGACCCCGGAGGAGACATCGACCGCGCCGGCCCCGGAGATCCGCACGGCCTCGGGCAACAGCGCGGCGTTGAGCCCGCCCGACAGCATCCAAGGCAGCTTCCATTCGCGGCCGGCGATCAGCTGCCAATCGAAGGCGAGACCGTTCCCGCCCGGGAGCGCATCGGCGCGGCGGGGCGGCTTGGCGTCGAACAGCAGCATGTCGGCCACCTCTTCATAGCGCAAGGCGGCGGCGACATCCTCCGGGCCGGCAATCGCGGCCGCCTTCATGACCGGCAGGCGAAAGCGCGCCTTGGCCTCGGCGACCCGCTCCGGGGTCTCGTGTCCGTGGAACTGCAGCAGATCGAGCGGCGCGCCATCGAGCACGGCGGCGATCGCTCGGTCATCAGCATCGACAAACAGGCCGACGCGCCGCACGCCGCCGGGTAATTCGGCGCAGAGTTGTGCCGCGCGCGTGGCATTCACCGCGCGCGGGCTCGGCGGGTAGAACACGAAGCCGACATAGGCGGCGCCGCCCGCCGCTGCGGCAGCGACAGCTTCCTCGCTGGAGATTCCGCAGATTTTCGCGGCAACGCTCATGGGCTCGATATGGGGGCGGCCGGCGGAAATTCGCCCCCACCCCAGCGTTTCAGAATGGGATTTTCAGGAGGCGGGGCGCGCGGCAATCCCGGTCGAGGGCGGTGTCGTCGGCAATGCGAGCGGGGCGGCCGGCGCAAGCTGGGCTTGTGTCGCGAGCAGCTCGGCTTCGAGCGAGGCGATGCGGCGGGCACGCCGGCGCGCCTCGCGGCGCCAACGTCCGGCCGCGAGCCAGGCCGCGAATTCGCCGAGCAGAAAACCGAGGAGCAACGCCACGAGGACCGCGGCGTAGAGCGGCGCCTCGACGAGGTAGGGCGCTGGCCAAAAGCCGAGCGCGACGGTCTCGCCGTTCGAGATCGCGAACAGCGCCAGGGCGGCGGCGACGATCAGCACAGAGAGCCAGAACAGCAGCCTCACCGAGGACCCCATTTCAGGGAAATTGCTTCGCTTTACTCGCAATGACACTCAAGCGGCTGTCATTCCGGGATCGACCGCAGGGCGAGGCCCGGAATCCATGAACACGGGCCTCTGGAAAGTGGATTCCGGTCTCGCGGCTGCGCCGCCCCCGGAATGACGGTGCAGGGTGGCGAGTGCCGGCAGCTGGATCAGTGCGCGCGGGCGTGGTTCAGCCGGTCGCGCAGCAGCTTGCCCGTCTTGAAGAACGGCACGTGCTTTTCGGCGACCTCGACACTGTCGCCGGTGCGCGGGTTGCGACCGACCCGCGCGTCGCGGCGCTTGACCGAGAAGGCGCCAAAGCCGCGCAATTCGACGCGGTCGCCGCGTGCCAGGGCCGCGGCGATCTCATCGAAGATCGCCGTGACGATGACCTCGACATCGCGCTGATAGAGGTGCGGGTTTGCCTCGGAAAGCCGCTGGACGAGCTCCGATTTTGTCATATTCGCCGCACTCGCTCGCAAATGTACCGGACGGTACGGTGCCAAACCCATCCGCGAGCGTCAAGGCGACGCCGACTCTTCACACAAACGCTGGAAGAGTCGGCGTCTTCGACGGGACTATTCCTTGTCGTCGGTCTTCTCGTCGGTCTCGCCCTGACGGCGACGGATCGCGGCGCCGAGGATGTCGCCGAGGCTGGCGCCGGATTCGGCGGAGCCGAATTCCTGCATTGCCCGCTTCTCCTCATCCACTTCGCGCGCCTTGATCGACAACGAAACGCGCCGGGTGGCGCGGTCGACCGTGGTGATCTTGGCATCGACCCGCTCGCCGACCGCAAAGCGGTCGGGGCGCTGCTCGCTACGGTCGCGCGACAATTCGGATTTGCGGATAAATCCGGGCATGCCGTCGGGCAGCGCCACCTCGATGCCGCCTTCCTGGATCGAGCTGATCGTCGCGGTCACGACATCGCCCTTCTTGACGCTGGCGACACCGGCTTCGAACGGATCCGCCTCGAGCTGCTTGATGCCGAGCGAGATGCGCTCTTTCTCGACATCCACGTCGAGTACCTTGACCTTGACGAGCTGGCCCTTGCGGTAGTCGTGCACCGCCTCTTCGCCCGACCGGCTCCAGTCGATGTCGGACAAGTGCACCATGCCGTCGATATCGCCGGGCAGCCCGATGAAGAGGCCGAACTCGGTGATGTTGCGCACCTCACCTTCGACCGTGCTGCCGACCGGGTGTTCCTCAATGAAGGCGTCCCACGGGTTCGGCATCACCTGCTTCAGGCCGAGGCTGATGCGGCGCTTCTGCGGGTCGACATCGAGCACCATCACCTCGACCTCTTGGCTGGTCGAGACGATCTTGCCGGGATGCACGTTCTTTTTGGTCCAGCTCATCTCAGAGACGTGGACAAGACCCTCCACCCCGGGCTCCAGCTCGACGAAGGCGCCGTAATCGGTGATGTTCGTGACGCGGCCCTTGAACTTGGCGCCGGACGGGTATTTGAGCTCGACGCCTTCCCATGGATCGGCTTCGAGCTGCTTCATGCCGAGCGAGATGCGCTGTGTCTCGGGGTTGAAGCGGATGACCTGCACCTTGACGCTCTGGCCGATATGCAAGGCTTCCGAGGGATGGTTGATGCGCCGCCAGGCGATGTCGGTGACGTGCAACAGCCCGTCGACGCCGCCCAGATCGACAAAGGCGCCGTAGTCGGTAATGTTTTTGACGACGCCTGTGAGGATCTGGCCTTCCTTGAGGCTCGCCACGAGCTCGGAACGCTGCTCGGCGCGGCTCTCTTCGAGGACGGCGCGGCGCGACACGACGATGTTGCCGCGCGAGCGGTCCATCTTGAGGATCTGGAAGGGCTGATCGGAGCCGAGCAGCGGGCCGATATCGCGCACCGGCCGGATGTCGACCTGGCTGCCCGGCAGAAACGCGACAGCGCCGTCGAGATCGACCGTGAAGCCGCCCTTGACCCGGCCGAAGATGCGGCCGGTCACCCGCTCATTCGCCTGGAAGCTTTTTTCGAGCTGCGTCCACGCCTCCTCGCGACGCGCCTTCTCGCGCGACAGCGAGGCTTCGCCATTCTTGTCTTCCATGCGCTCGAGGAAGACTTCGACGATATCGCCGACATGGATCTCGGGCTCTTGCCCGCCCGCCGCGAACTCCTTCAGCGGCACGCGGCCTTCCGATTTGAGGCCGACATCGATCAGCGCGGCATCGTTCTCGATGCTGATGACGCGGCCCTTGACGACGGTGCCTTCGAGGCTGTTGGCGACGCCCATCGATTCATTGAGCAACGCGGCAAAGCTCTCTCGTTGAGCGGGGGCGGTTTGGGTAGCGACGGCCATTCGTTCTCCTCGATCCCGAATTGTAAGAGCGGCACCGCCGGGATCGGCGCGGCGCCGGCGGCCGCAGATCGGGCGCGGCCGCATAAACCCGGTCCGGCAGGATGAAAGAAGATGCCGCGGCTGGCCGAGGAGGGGCTAGGGGCCGTGGGCGGCGAGCGCGCGCGCAATAATCTCGGAAGCCAGCTCGAACACCCGGTCGGCGTCGAGCCCGGTCGTGTCTAACGTAACGGCATCGGGGGCTGCCGCGAGGGGAGCGACCCGACGCTCGCTGTCGCGCGCGTCGCGTTCCTTCATGTCCTGCAGGACATCGCCGTATATAACCGTCGCCCCGCGCTGCCGCAACTCCCGCAGCCGCCGTTCGGCCCGCGCCTCGGGGCTTGCCGTGACAAAAAGCTTAACGGTTGCCCCGGGGCAGACGGCGGTGCCGATGTCGCGGCCGTCGAGGACGGCGCCACGCGGTCTGTGTCCTTTTGGGGGCGCCGGCGGATGGGCCGCAAAATCCCGCTGCCGTTCGAGCAAGGCAGCGCGGACTTCAGGGATCGCGGCGACCACCGAGGAGGCCTGTGCGACCTCTTCACTCAGCAACCCCGGCTCGGAGAGGCGCGCCAAATCCACCCGCTGCGCCGCGGCTGCCGCCGTGGTTGGATCGGCGGGATCGCCGCCGGCCGCGAGCACGAGGAACGCCGTGGCGCGGTAGAGCTTGCCAGTGTCGAGATGCGCCAGCCCGAAATGCTCGGCGAGCCGGCGCGCCAGTGTGCCCTTGCCTGAGGCGGCAGGCCCGTCGATGGCGACGACGAAGGCTGGCACGCGAAGCCGCTAGTTCGACCAGCTGACCGGCGCGTAATGACCGTTCTTGCCGGAATTATCCCAATGCAGGCCGTAATCGGCAAAGGTGCTGCCGCCGCGCCCCACCGCCAGCGCCATCTTGTCCGGCGCAACGGGGTGGCCGGCCGCCAGCCAGATCTCGCCGCTCGGATGCAGCGTCGGCAGCGGCTCGACGCCCATCTGCATGATTCCAGGGATCTCGACCGATCGGTTGTTTCCGGCGACCGAATAGCGGATCGGTGTCTTCTTGACCCCGAGCTGACGGGTGATCAGCGGCGCGAACGCCGCCATCGGCCCGCCCTCGGCGCCGGTGAAGATCGCCCCGAGCGCCGCCGTCTGTTGCTCGTCGGCGCGCTCGTCGATGTAGGCGGCGACGGCCAGATTGCCGTCGGCCATCGGGCCCGGCGAGTGGACCGCCAGCGCGACGTTCAACCCGTCAAGCGAGACGCCGCCGTAGCGTCCGGTATCGATGTGGAAGGCAAGCACGACCGCGCAATCCCCCTGGGTCGG
>VAZF01000481.1 GCA_005888425.1 Alphaproteobacteria bacterium | reverse complement strand
GCCCCGGTCGCCAAGACGAGGTGGTCGTAGCCGAGCCTCTCTCCTGAGGCGAGGCGCAGCTGCCTCGCGGCGCGGTCGATCTCGGCGGCCGGCGCGCCCGGCAGATAGTCGATGCGGTGGTCGCGATAGAACGCCTCCGGCCGCATCAGGAGGAGATCGAGCCCGATCTTCCCGTCGAGATAATCCTTGGAGAGGGGTGGCCGCTGATACGGCAGCACCGGCTCATCGCTCAGTAGGACAATCGCGCCGTCGAACCCGCCCTGCCGCAACGAGGCGCCGAGCTGAAACCCGGCATGCCCGGCCCCGACAATGACGACCCGCTCGGTCGCCATTACCTTGCAACCTGAATCCCGTCGTCTCGGCGAAGGCCGGGACCCACCCATCCGCTGCTCATGCGTCGGCTACTGTGGATCCCGGCCTTCGCCGGGATGACGATCTTGGCCAATCCGGTCGGGGGCTGGCGGTGCCTTCGAGCATCGCGTCCTCGTCGGCCTGCATCGCCGGGGTCTGGGCCAGCTGGTCCTCGCGGACATAGACATGGCAGGTGGCGCACATGCAGGAGCCGCCGCATTCGGCGACAATGCCGTCGACGCCGCTATAGACCGCGGCCTGCATAACGGTGGTGCCCTCCGCGATGTCGAGCGTCGTCTCCTTTCCGTCCTGGGCGATGTAGGTCACGCGCGGCATGGGGGCTGCTGATCCTCGCTGAACCGGGAGGCGCGAGCGTTACGCGATCTGCCGCCTCGGGTCGAGCATTTTTCGCAGCCGCGCAGGAGGCGTTTCCGCGCCGCGGCGCTCGGGTGTATAGAGGAATGCAAGAGCATCCTGGGAGGACGTGTGATGAAGGATGGGCTGCGGATCTATGACGCCGATACCCATGTCGAGCCCTCCGCCGAGGTCATCGACAAATATGTCGATCCGGGTTTTCGCCCGCGCCTTGAGGAGCTCGCGCCGTACCGGATGCCGATCCGCGCCGGATCGCCCGGCAGCTCGCCCGGCCGCCACGTCTACCGATTTGGTCAGATCTCCTATAAGCGCATCCTCGGCGAGGCGGCGCCGCGCGAAGCGCATTCCGGCCGCGACACCCATTGGATGGGCAGCAAGCAGCCGCGCCCCGGCGTGCAGGACGACGCGGCCGAGAGCCGCATCCGCGATATGGACGACGAGGGCACCGATACGCATTTCCTGATCCCGACCGCCTGGACGAGCCTTGTCGGCCATGACGATCCGACGCTCGAGATTGGTGTCATCCGGGCCTATCATCGTCACCTCTCGGATTTTTCGAGCCGGTATCCCGACCGGCTGAAAAGCATGATCGTTGCCTCGGCGCGCGACGTCGACGCGGCGGTGCATGAGATCCGGGAATGGGGCAAGTCGCGCTGGGCGGTGGCGGTCATGCCGCTCGTCACCAACGCGATGCCGGTCGACCACCCCTCGCTCGACCCGATCTGGCGCGCCGCGCTCGACCACGATCTGCCGATCGTGCACCACAGCTTCACCTGGACGCCGCCCTATTTCCCGGGCTACGCCGATCTGTGGGACAACATCTTCCTCGGCCGGCTGGCGTCGCATCCCTGGGGCGCAATGCGCTTCATCGCCGGGGTGATCGGCGGCGGCATCATGGATCGATACCCGACATTGCGGGTCGGCACCTTGGAATGCGGCTTTGGCTGGCTACCCTTCTGGGGCCGCCGCATGGACGAGCAATACGCCTATGTGGGCTCGACGGCGCAGCTCAAGATGAAGCCGAGCGAGTACCTGTCGAGCGGCCGCTATTTCTGCAGTGTCGAGCGCCATGAAGGCGCCGATATGTACGAGACCGTCACCCGCTTTCTCGGGGACGACGTGTTGATGTATGCCTCCGATTATCCGCACTCGGAATGCCAATTCCCCGAGACGGTCGAGAATTTCCTGAAATGGGATGTGAAGCCGGAGCAGCGGCCAAAGCTGATGGCGGGCAACGCCGACCGCTTCTTCAAGCAGGCCTGACCGGCCCGTCCTCGGCGGCCGGCTGGGCCGGGACAGGCCGGTACGGCCGCCGCAAGGTCTCGCGCCACAAGATGTAGAGCCCGGAGGCAACAACGATCGCCGAGCCGACGAGCAGGCTCGCGGTCGGCACGTCGCCCCAGATCGCAAAGCCGAGCATCGCCGCCCAGATCAGCGACAGATAGTTGAACGGCACGACCGCCGAGGGCGGCGCCAGCGACAGGGAGCGCGTCCACCAATATTGCGCGATTCCGTTGCCGATGCCGGCAAAGGCGAGCCCGACGAAATCCAGCCAGGCCGGCGGCGTGAACCCGAACGGCAGCAGGCACATCGTGCAGAGCGTGATGACAGTCATCTGGTAGACGGTCAGCGTCTCGGTCGATTCGGTGGCGCTCATGCGGCGGATCGCGACGGCGACGCTGGAGATCAGGACCGCATTGGCAAGCGCGAAAAAGGCGCCCATCGTCAGCGTGCCGGGTCCGGGATGCGTCACGACGAGGACACCGATAAACCCGACGATCAGCGCCGACCAGCGGTGCAGCCCGACCTTTTCCTTCAGGATCAGGATCGACAACAGCGTCGTGAAGAGCGGCGCCGAAAAGCTGATCGCGATCGCCGAGCCGAGCGACAGAGCGCGAAACGCCAGGAACATGCAGGTCATCGAGCCGAATTGCGACAGCCCGCGCTGCAGATGCTCGCGGTAGCGGTTGGTGCGCAAGACGGCGAGCCCGGTGCGCGGCAGGACCAGCCCGCACACCGCAAAAAACGCAAAGGCCGAGCGGAAAAACGCCACCTCGCCGACCGGATAGAGCGCCACCTCCCATTTCACGATCGCGTTGACGCCGGCGAACATCACCGTCGACAGAACCATGTAGAAGATGCCGCGCGGGATCTGGTTGCGCCGCGCGATAAGCGGGTCTGGGGCGGTCATCGAGCCTTTTAGGCGATAGCGGCGATTCAGCGAAGGTTAACGGGCGGGCTCATCAAATGGACCGGCAGGATGGCGCGCCGGGAAATTGGCATTATGCTTTGGCCGCGCTCCTGTTCGGGCGGCGCATATCGGCGCAGAGGCGGGGAAGGGATATGCATTTCGATCTGGCGCGGCTCGCGCCGAGCGACGCC
>VAZF01000494.1 GCA_005888425.1 Alphaproteobacteria bacterium | reverse complement strand
GCGAAAATAGCATCCTCTTTGATCGCCGGATTAAAATCCCGAGCGAGTTCAGCCCCCCAACACCGGTCAATTTCCGCGACAGTCCGCAACGGCGGCGAGCGCCGGCCTGTTCGCATTAATACATGATAAAAACGACGGAGGTCGGGATGGCCGAAAACAAGAAGCCGCACGGTCCTGAACAGCGCAACGAGGGCGAGGGGAACCGCACCGCGGCGCGCCAGTATAACGAGGCACAGCGCCGGTTTGCTCAATCCGGCAAGGTCGACGAGAAGGCGCACGAGGCCGAGCACGCGCTCGAGACGCCGGAACGCAGTGTGCTGGAGCGCGCCGAGGCTGTCGGGAAGAGCCACAAACGTGCCGAGGACCCGGAAGTCACGCGCAAACCGTGACGTTGATTGCGAGCGAGGAGACCGGCACGCAGCCGGGGTGATTATCCCGGCGCGCGCTTCGACGGCGGTTGCACCGGGACGTTCCACACATCCGCGGCATATTCGGCGATTGTCCGGTCGGCGGAGAACCAGCCCATATGCGCGATATTGAGGGCGCAGGCACGGCCCCAGGCTTCGGGCTGGCGCCACAACCGGTCGACCGCGTCCTGGGCGGCGCGATATGCCGCGAAATCGGCTGCTATCATATAAGGATCGACATAGCGAACGCGGTCGGCGACGCTACGGAAGCGAAAGGGGTCGTCTGGCGAGAAGGCACCGTCGCCGATCGCGTCGAGCACCGCCGCAAGCTCCGGGGAAGCGGCGACCGCATCGCCCGCGTGGAGCCCCAAGCGGCGGCGCGCCTCGACCTCCTCGGCGCGCAGCCCGAAGATAAAGATGTTGTCTTCGCCAACCTGTTCGCGGATCTCGATATTGGCGCCGTCCAGCGTGCCAATCGTCAAGGCGCCGTTCAGCGCCAATTTCATGTTGCCGGTGCCCGAGGCTTCCATACCGGCGGTCGAGATCTGCTCCGACAGATCGGCCGCCGGGATGATCATCTCGGCGAGGCTGACATTGTAGTTCGGCAGGAAGACGACGCGGAGCAATTCGCGCGTCGCCGGATCGTTGTTGACGATCGCGGCGATGTCGTTGGCCAGCTTGATGATCAGCTTCGCCTCGGCATAGCTCGCCGCGGCCTTGCCGGCGAAGATCTTGACCCGCGGCACCCAATCGGCCTGCGGGTTGGCGCGGATCGCGTGATAGCGCGCGACCGTGTCGAGGAGGTTCAGGAGCTGCCGTTTGTATTCGTGGATGCGCTTGATATGGACATCGAAGAGAGCGCTCGGATCGATCGTGACGCCCATCTGCTCGTGCACAAAGCGGGCGAGAGCGCGCTTATTGGCGCGCTTGACCGCGGCGAGGCGCCATACCGTGCCGTGATCGTCGGCGTATTCGGCAAGCCGCGGCAGTACCGACACATCATCGAGCACCTCCCTGCCGCACACCTCCGAGAGCAGTTTCGTCAGCCGCGGATTGGCCTGGTGCAGCCAGCGGCGGAAGGTGATGCCGTTGGTCTTGTTGACGATCCGGTCGGGGTAGATCCGGTGCAGATCGGCAAAGACGGTCTCGCGCATCAGCTTGGTATGCAACGCCGAGACGCCGTTGACCTTGTGCGAGCCGACAAAGGCAAGATGCCCCATGCGCACTCGGCGGTCGTGTCCCTCGTCGATAATCGAGACCGCGGCATGCCCGCCATCGCCGATGCCGTCCTTGCCCGCGGCCTCGGCGAGGTGCTCGGAATTGATGCGGTAGATGATGTCGAGATGGCGCGGCAACAGCCGCTCGAAGAGCGCGACCGGCCAGGTCTCGAGCGCCTCCGGCAAGAGCGTGTGGTTCGTGTAGGAGAAGGTGCCGACGGTAACGCGCCAGGCGACGTCCCAGGGCAGGTGGTGGATATCGATCAGGAGCCGCATCAGCTCGGCGATCGCGATGCTCGGATGTGTGTCGTTGAGCTGGATCGCGGCACGGTCGGGCAATGACGGGAGATCGCCGTAATACTGCATCTGGCGGCGCAAGATGTCCTGCAGCGACGCCGAGACAAAGAAATACTCCTGGCGCAGGCGCAATTCGCGGCCGGCGGGCGTGTAGTCGGCGGGGTAGAGGATCTTCGACAATGCCTCGGCGCGCGATTGCTGCGCCAAGGCGCCGACATGGTCGCCTTCGTTGAAGACTTCGAGGCGCAGCGGGTCGACCGCTCGGGCCGACCATAGCCGCAGCGGGTTGACGTGGCGGCCGCGCCAGCCGACGACCGGCGTGTCGTAGGCGACCGCCTCGACCGTCTCGTCCGGGACCCACACCTGCTGCAGGCGGCGGCCCTTTGTGGCGGTCTCGACGCGGCCGCCATAATGGATGTCGTAGGTGAATTCGGGGCGCGCGAACTCCCAGGGATTGCCGAAGGACAGCCAATTCTCGGCGAACTCCATCTGCCAGCCGTCGCGGATGACCTGGCGGAAGAGGCCGTGGTCGTAGCGGATGCCGTAGCCGCGCGCCGGGATGCCGAGGCTCGCCATGCTCTCCATCAGGCAGGCGGCAAGCCGCCCCAATCCGCCATTGCCGAGCGCGGCGTCGGGCTCGGCGCGGCGCATCTTATCGAGATCGACACCGAGATCGCCGAGCGCCGCCTTGACCGTCTCGGTCATGCGGAGGTTCTCGACGACATCGGCAAACAGGCGGCCGATCAGAAATTCGAGCGAGAGGTAGTAAACCCGCTTGCGGCCCTCGGCATGGCTGAGCCGGTTGACCGCGAGCCAGCGATGGATGACGCGGTCGCGCAAGGCCAGCGCGGTCGCGACAAACCAGTCGCGCGGCGTCGCGGCGGCGCCGTCCTTGCCGATCGCCAGGGTCAGCTTGGCGAGGACGCTCGCCTTGAACGCCTCGAGGTCGGCTTCGCTCGCCGGCGTGTCGGCGATCGGGGCCGGCATTGCCGATTCGGCGGAGCTGGATCTGGCGAGCGGCGGCGAGAGCAATCCTAAATTCGGTATGTCGTTGGCCATGCTTATCGAAAATGCTTGCAAACCTGGGGCCGGGCGCGGCGCGCCGCCACTATTCATTCATTATACGACGCGACGGTTGATATCGTCTCAATCGCTGCGACACAAACCCGCACCCAAACGCCGCATCCCGTGCGTAATTCCAGACCGGTCTGAGGCGGCCATAAATCCCCTCTCCGCCCTTCAGGGCGGAGAGGGAGGGGCCCGTCGCGCAGCGACGGGAGGGTGAGGTGGGTGTCGGCGAGCGTTCTGGAATCCCCCACCTCACCCCAACCCTCTCCGCCCCCAGGGGCGGAGAGGGGGTAAAGGGCGGCCGCGGCTCCGTCATTGCGGGTCCGGAGCTTCCCCCAAGCGGGCGGCGAGCGACCAGGCGTACCAGTCGAAGGGCGATGCGCCGGGGTAGGGCGGCGGCTGGCCGGCAAAGCGGATGGCGCGCTCGGCGGCTTCTGCCGCGAGGTTCCTTCGGCCAGCGAGCTTCGGGTCTTGCGCAATAAAAGCAGCGTCGGCGCGCTGCAATTCC
>VAZF01000493.1 GCA_005888425.1 Alphaproteobacteria bacterium | reverse complement strand
GCATCGACGTCCCAGATCATCGCGGCGCGGGCACGCAAATCGTCGACCAATTTCTTGCAGGCGTCGACGACCGCCATGCCCGTCGCGAAGGTGACGCGCGAGCCACCTGTGACGTGCGTGTAGCCGACCGAGGCGGTGTCGGCGACGATCGCCCGCACCTGGCTGTAATCGACGCCGAACGTCTCGGCGGCCATCAGCGCCATCGACGCGCGCGAGCCGCCGATATCGGGGCTGCCGGTCGCGACGAGGATCGTGCCGTCGGCGTTGATCTGCACGGTTGCGCTCGACTCGCCGCCGCCGTTGAACCAATAGCCTGACGCGACGCCACGCCCCTGATTGGGACCGAGCGGCATCTTGTAGGCGGGATGGTTCATGACGGCTTCGAGGGTCTCGATATAGCCGCCATGCGCGAGCTTCGGCCCGTAGATCATCGGCGTGCCGATGCCGGCGGCGTTCTTGCGCCGCAATTCGGCCGGATCCATGCCGATCTTCTTCGCCAGCATGTCGACGACGCTCTCGACCGCGAACGCCGAGATGGGCGAGCCAGGCGCGCGATAGGCGGCTGATTTCGGCCGGTTGCACACGACGTCGTACCCCACCGAACGGGCATTCTCGATCGCATAAGGCGCGAAGGCGCAGAGGCAGGCATTCATGACCGGCGAGCCCGGGAAGGCGCCCGCCTGGAACTTGAAGATGCCGTCGGCGGCGGTGATCTTGCCGTCCTTTGTGACGCCCATCTTGACCCACATCGAGCCGCCCGAGGTCGGGCCGGTCGCCTTGAAGACTTCGTCGCGGGTCATCGTCATCTTGATCGGGCGCCCGGTTTTCTGCGACAGCAATGCCGCGACCGGCTCCAGATAGACGACGGTCTTGCCGCCAAACCCGCCGCCGATCTCGGCCGGCGAGCAGCGCACATCGCCGACCGGCTTGTTCAGCAATTTCGCGGTCAGGGCGCGTACGACGAAATGCCCCTGGCTCGACGACCAGACCTCGGTCTGCCCGTCAGGGTCGACCCGGACGCAGCAGGCATGCGGCTCGATGTAGCCCTGGTGCACCGCCGCGGTCTTGAACTCCTCTTCGACAATGACGTCTGCCCGGGCCCAGCCGGCATCGAGATCGCCGATCTTGAATTCGAGCCGCTTTGAGATGTTGGAGGGCTTGGTCGGGGTAGGTTCGACGCCGCGCGTAATCATGTCCTCGAAGAGGAGCGGCGCGTCCTCGTTCATCGCCTCGTCGACATCGATGACGTGCGGCAGGACCTCGTAATCGACCTCGATCAGCGAGAGCGCCTCATCGGCGGTGGCGGCGTCGATTGCCGCTACGGCCGCGACGGCATGCCCCTCATAGAGCGTCTTCTCGCGAGCCATGATATTGCGGGTCACATGCCAGAAATTGACCGCGACGCGCTCGGGGCCGATGTACTCGAATTTCTGTTCGGGGAAGTCTTTCGCCGTGATGACCGCCTTGACGCCGGGAAGCTTCTCGGCCTTCGAGGTGTTGATCGATCGGATCCGGGCATGGGCATGCGGCGAGCGCAGGATCTTGCCGATGATCGCTCCGGCCATCGTGTAGTCGGCGGCATACATCGCCCGGCCGGTCACCTTCGGCACGCCATCCGGGCGTATCGGCCGCGTGCCAACCCATTTGAACCCCGTCACGATATCGTTCACGGCGTACTCCTTCATTCGTCCAGAACTGTCGGGCTGGCTCGTAAAGTCGCGCGGCGCGGCCGCAAACACAAGCCCTTAGAGGCCGCCCGGCGGCGCGCGGCGGGGCTCGCGACAGGTATTCGAATTAAGCATGCCTCGACTTTGCGCGAACAGCCTTCGCGCCGCTGGCGAAAATGTGCCAATATGATGGCAACCGGGTTGCGAGCATCAGGAAACCGTCTTGGAAAAGGATCGTAATTTTCGCCCGAGGCGCCGGCGCGCCTTCGACGATCACGACTATGAACCGCCGCGCGATTTTGGCGCTCCGCCGCGCTTCAGCAGCAGCAGACCGCGTTTCGACGAACCCCCCTCGGGGCCGCCGGTTCAGGCGGTCGTCAAGTGGTTCAAATCCGAAAAGGGCTTCGGCTTTGTCGAGCTGTCGGACGGCTCGGGCGATGCATTTCTGCACGCCTCGGTTCTGGGCCGCCTCGGCGTCATGGAGGTGCAGCCGGGCGAGACGCTCGAAGTGCGCATCTCGCAAGGCCAGCGCGGGCCGCAGGTGACCGAGGTGCTCAACGTCGACAGCAGCACCGCCACGCCGGCGAGGCCGCGGACCGGGGGTTTCCGCCCGAGCGAGCGGCCGGCGCTCGAGCCGACCTCGTCGGAGAACGGCACGGTCAAGTGGTACAATGCGACCAAGGGCTTCGGCTTTATCGTGCGCGACGGCGGCGGCAAGGACGTGTTCGTGCACGCCTCCGCGCTGCAGCGGGCGGGGCTGACCTCGCTCAATGAGGGACAGCGCGTCATCGTCGATATCGCCGAGGGCTCTAAAGGTCCGGAAGCCGCCGCCATCCGCCTCGCCTAGCAGCGCCTGGCACTTACGCGACGAGCTGCACGACCCCGCCCTCCGGGGTGCGTCCCTGCGCCCGGTACTGGCCGATCTTTTCAAAGAGCGGGCGGTCGGAGCAGAGATAGAGGACGGCGTCTCGCGGACCGCGGTTGATGTGCCGTCGCCAGAGGAAATTGGGGACCACGAAAAAATCGTTGATCTGCCACTCGAACCGCCCGCCGGCGAGCTCGGTCGTGCCTTCGCCATCGAGCACAATGTAGAAGGCGTTCGCGGTTTCGCGCTTCCAGCCGGTCGCCTCGCCCGGCCGTAGCAACTGGGCTCCATAGTCGAGCGTCGGGAACACCGAGGCGCCGGTCGCCGGGTTTACGAAGCGCAGCGTAATGCCTTCATAGGGATCGCCGGCTTCGCCGCGGAGCCCATCAAGCGCGGCGCGGATGTCGCTGCCGCGGTAATGGAAGACAGGGCTCGTCTCGTGCCCGATGCCGCGCCGGTGCGACACAAAGCCGGGCAGCATGCCGCCTCTCCCGTAGACCCGCTCGGAATAGCCATCGGCATGCAGCGGCCTCTGGGCGCGGGCATTGCCCTCGCGCTCGCCCGGAAA
>VAZF01000492.1 GCA_005888425.1 Alphaproteobacteria bacterium | reverse complement strand
CCATCGATCGGGATGACCGCGCCGGTCACATAGTCGGAGAGATCGGTCGCGAGAAACTCGACGACCTTGGCGCAATCCTCGACCGTGCCGAGCCGGCGCAGCGCGACGAGCTCGGCGCGATCCTGATTGCTCTGGCTGCTGCCCGGGATCACGGTCTGCATGATGCGGCCGGTCGCGATGACGCCCGGCGCGATGCAGTTGGCGGTGATGCCGTAGGGTCCGAGATCCTGCGCGAGGTAGCGCGTGTAATGCGCGATCGCGGCCTTGGCGGCGCCGTAATGCGCATAGCCGCCATCCTTCGAGGGTGCGGTGCCGGCGACCGAGCTGACCGTGATGATCCTGCCCGAGCGCTGCTCCTTCATGATCGGCGCGACGGCGTTGCAGCTGTAAACCGTGCCGAACAAATTCATCGCGACGACGAGCTGCAGCAAGGCGGGGTCGAGGCCGCTCGCCTTGGTGTCGACCGGCCGGCCGCGGCCGCCGCCGGCATTGGCCACGAGCACATCGACGCGGCCCCATTCGGCGATGACCCGCGCCACCATCGCCTCGACCGCATCGCGGTCGGTGACATCGAGCTCGATGCCGAGCGCCTCGCCGCCCGCGGCCTGGATCTCGGCGACCGTGCTGTCGGCGCTCATATCCTTGGCCTCAGCCTCGAACTCCTCGTAGGAGCGCAGGTTCAGATCAGCGACCGCGATCTTGGCGCCGAGGCTGGCGAGGCGGCGCGCATAGGCGCGCCCCAGACCGCGTGCCGCGCCGGTGACGATCGCAACCTTGCCGTCGAGCTTGCCCATGAGTGGCGCCCTCTCCCGCAATGCGGGAGAGGGTTCCTTCGCTTATTCCGCCGCGGCGCGCGCCGGGGTCGAGCCGAGCACCGCCTTGGCTTCCTTGGCGACGCGGGTGCCGTCGAAGAAGCGCGGGTTGACCGTGCCCCACAGCCGCACCGCGTTCTCGAAGGTGAAATCGCGGAAATCGTCCTTTGTGATAAAGCCGTGCTCGACCAGCTCATAGGCTTCGGGCAATACCATCCGCATATCGGGCACGTCGAAATGCCCGATATCGGAGCTGTAGATCGCGTTGATCTTGGCGCCGAACGGATTGAAGTTGCTGAACGCCACGGCGTTCATCCGGTCGTCGGCCTCGCAGCCGAAGAAGAACGGCGTCACGAAGAGGTCGGTCCAGTCCTGCTTCTTCGTGATCTCGCAGGCCGCGTAATCGTCGAACGCCGCCACGCCGCCGGTCAGCTCGTCTTCTTCCTTCTGCGGCCAGCCGTCTCGCTTCTGCAATTCGGCCGCCATCTCGTCATAACCGTATTTCTCGACGAGCTGGCGCAGGAGCGGCCGGTCGAGCTTGCTGGGATGCATATATTCCAGGCCGGCCTTGCCGCGCCGCTCCCAATGCTCGATCAGATCGGCGAAGAGCTGGCACCCCCAGCCGACGCCGCCTTCGAGGAAGCCAAAGCGCAATTCAGGGAAGCGCCTGGTCACCCCGCCGAGAAACAGCCCTTTCGCGATGGCATGCCCGGCCGCCGCGAAATGACCGATATGATTGAAGGTGAAATTCGACGGGTTGTTGCGCAGGCCAAAGCCGCGCCCGCCGGTGTGGAAGGTCGGCGCGACGCCGAGCTCAACGCATTTCCGCCAGACCGGGTCGTAATCGTAATCGCTGTCGAGCCCGAACTGGTCATAAAACACCGCGTGCCGCGCGACTTGCGGGTCGACCCCCTTCGATGCAGGCCCCTTAGCAATTTCTAGGGGCCTCGCGACGCTGCTGCCGAACATGCCCACCTTCGCGCCGAGCTGCTTGGTGGCGAATTCGAGTTCCTCGATTGCTTCTTCCGGCGTGTGCATCGGAATGACCGCCGCCGGGGTCAGCCGATCGCTGAGCTTGGCGAAATACTCGGCCGTCACGATGTTGAAGCCGCGGATGACCGCCCGGCGGGTCTCCGTGTCGGCAATGCGCGGAATGCCGAGACCGGCGGTTGGGTAGACGATGCCGAAATCGATGCCGAGCTCGTCGAGCCGGTCATACAGCATCTTCGGCATCATCGCGGTGGCGCGGTCGCGCGTATTGGTTGATTGCCGTCCCCAATAGCCTTCCATCGCGGCGCCGCGCGCTTTGCGCTGCTCTATGGTCTGGCTCAGCGCGTCGGGGATGCGGCGCTGCGAGGCGATGAAGCCGTCCGCCCCCTTGTCGCCGACCACCTTGCGCATGCGCTCGGCGAACACCGGCGTGTACTCGATCCAGTGGCCGTCGCCATCGATGATCGGGTGGCTGATCTTTTTGCGGGTTTCCTCGGGATGATATTCGTGGCGGGCGCTCATGCTGTCCTCCCTCGGGGGTCTCTCGCTCTGGGCCTGTTATAAATCCCCTGGCCGGCCCTGACCATATGCGAACCCGCCTCGGGACCCCCGCCGGGCGCATGGCCGCAGCCGCGATGTGCTATAGATGGCCGATACAAGAGACCCGGGAGGAGGGCGTCATGGGATGGCTCGACGGCCAAGTGGCGCTGGTGACGGGCGGCGGCTCGGGGATTGGTCGCGCGGTCGTCGCGCGCTATGTCGCCGAGGGCGCCCGCGTCGCCGTCATGGAGCGGGTCGCGACCCGCGCCGCGGAGCTGCAATCCGAGTTCGGCGACAAGGTCGTCGGCATTGCCGGCGATGCCGCTTCGTTTGGCGACAATCAGCGCGCCGTCGCC
>VAZF01000491.1 GCA_005888425.1 Alphaproteobacteria bacterium | reverse complement strand
TGCAGGCGCAACCCTTTGTGCGCGGCGACCGCATCGGGCTTCTCGGCTGGTCGCAGGGCGGCGGGGTCACGCTGTTCTCGATCGGTGCGCAAAGCACGAGCCGGCCCGCCAACTTGCCGCAAGGCGATTTTCGGGTTGCGGTCGCGTTCTACCCCGCCTCCTGTAATATCGAGCGGCAACCCGCCGACTGGACCACCCGCATCCCGCTGCTCGTGCTGATGGGCGCCGAGGATGTGTGGACACCCGCGGCGCCGTGCAAAACCTTTCTCGATGGCGCGGTCGGGCGCGGCGCGCCGGTCGAGACGCAGATCTACCCCGGCGCCTACCACGGCTTCGATGCGCCGAACCAGCCGCGCCTGGAACTGCCCAACTACCGCACCCGCGCCGGGGTCGTGCCGATCATCGGCACCGATCCCCCGGCACGGCAGGACGTGCTAGCGCGAGTGCCTGCCTTTTTCGCGCGAAATCTCGCCGGCCCATAGCCGCCCGGCCTCTTCCAAGGGGCAGGTTGCCGCCCCTTCGGGTGGGCCGTAACGTGCGCCAGCCATAGGGGAGGGAAAGCCCGGTGCGAGTCCCTGCTGTCATCGCGGCCGCGCTGACCGCGTGCCTGGTGCTATGCGGCCCCGGTCCGGCTCATAGCGAGGCGCGCCTTTTCACGATCCTCGATTTTCAATTCGAGGACGGCTCGGTGCTACCGGACGTTCACATCGCCTACGAGACGCGAGGCACACTCTCCCCGTCGCATGACAACGCGATCCTGCTGATCCCCGGCGCGCTCGGCGATCGCCATGTTTTCGATGCGGCGATCGGACCGGGCAAGACCTTCGACACCGACAAATATTTTGTCGTCACGGTCGACCCGATCGGTGGCGGGGAGTCCTCGTCGCCTGCCGAGGGGATGGGGCAAGATTTCCCGCGCTACACGATCCGGGACATGATGGGAGCCCTCCACGCGCTCGCAACCCGCGAGCTGGGGGTTAACCGCCTGCGCGCTCTGGGCGGCTTATCAATGGGCTCGTTTGTGGCGCTCGAATGGGCCATTCATCATCCGGAGAACGTCGACTCTCTGGTGCTGCTGGCGCCGAGCCCGAAATCGGATGCCGGGTTTCGCCTGACGGTCGACCTCGTCAACACGGTCATCGCGCTCGACTCGGAATGGCAGGGCGGGCGCTACACGCGCAATCCGGTCGAGGGGCTGCGCCACGCCGGCATGCTGTTCTATCCCTGGCTCGTCTCGGCCGCCTATCTCGATCGGATTCCGCCGCAGCAGCTGGCGAAGGAGGTCGAGGCGACCGCCCGGACCTTTGGCGAATGGGACGCCAATTCGCTGGTGCTGCGCTATGCCGCCTATCGCGCCCACGACGTCTCGAGTCCGTACGAGGGCGATATGGCGGCGGCGCTCGCGCAGATCGCCGCACCGACGCTCGTGCTGACAAGCGCCAGTGACCGGCTGGTCGGGATCGAGGGCGCGCGCCGCATCGCCGATGCCGTCAAACGTGCCCGCTACGCGGAGATCCCGACGGATGTCGGACACCGCGCGATGCGCGCCGCGCCCGACAGCCCCGAGCTCAGTTTCATTGACCGCCAGATCCGCCAGTTTCTGGCGGCTCCATCGCCGAGCGCCCGCAAGAAATAGTGGCCGCGCGCTTCGGCTCAGCTGATGCGCAGCATCTTCCAGCTGTCACCGAGCCGCGACAGGACGGGCCGGGATGCATCCGATGCCGTCTTGGCCCCGATCTCCGACAGCTTGGCCGAGCTGCCGACCAGCGCATCGAAACTGCGCCGGGCAAAGCCGAGATTGACCTCGACCGCTTCGGCGAAAGTGCGAGCGCCGAGGAGAGCGGTTGCGCCGTCTGCCGCGGCGGCAATCTCCGATCGGGTGAAGGCATTCATCTCGTCCACCATGGCTTCCAGCCCGCGCACGGCGGCTGCCTGAGCCTCGGCCAAAGCCGCCCAGGCCTGCCCGCCATAAGCGAGGGCGTGATCAGGCACGGCTTTCGCGGCGCGCGCCGCTTCTGCGGGAGCCGGATCGATCGTCACGGCCGAGATCGCGTTCTCGAGTGCCTGCTCAGGGTCAGGCGTTGGCGCGGTTGCGATTGGCAGGCGCGACGGCTCGCTGCGAAGTACTTCGCGCACCACACGTTTTGTTGTCTTTAGCTCGGGCATGTCGTCCTCATTGTCGGAAGGGGCCGCATGCTGCGGCGCACAAATTCACGATAGTGAGCCCATCAGCGCCATTCAAGGGCTTTTGTGCGGCGCACAAACCGGAGTCGCCGACGGTAAGTCGCACGAGAGTCGGCAGAAGCTGCGGTCGCTTTGTTATGCGGAGCCGCACCGGATTCGCCGCCCCGCAGGCCAGGGGCGGGAAGGCGCCTCGCTGTGTCCGCAGTATACCTCAGATAAACCTTGGCGGCTTTGACGGGCTTTCAGCGTTTCTTTACCCTGATGCCGTTGAATAAGAAGGTGTCTGCGCGTTTATCGGGGGTGGGGCGTGCGGGTCATCAAATCGGAAAAGGGAATGCGTCGGGCGATGTCGAATTGGCACTGGATCGGCAGGTCGGGTGCTGCCGCAATCCTCCTGAGCAGCATGCTGGCGGCGCCGGTGATGGCGCAGCCAGTTTACGAGGCGATCGTGCTCGATGCGCAGACCGGACAGGTGCTGCGCGAGCTGAACCCGGATGTTTCGACCCAACCAGCGTCGCTCACCAAGATGATGACGCTATACCTGACCTTCGAAGCGCTCAATCAGGGGCGGCTGCGGCTCGATCAGTATCTGCGCGTCTCGGATTACGCGGCGACCCGCGCGCCCTCTAAGCTTGGCCTGGTGCCGGGCGAGTCGGTGACGGTGCACGATCTGATCCTCGGCATCGTCACAAAATCGGCAAATGACGCGGCGGTTGTGCTGGCCGAAGCGCTGGGCGGCAGCGAAGGAGCTTTTGCGCAGCAGATGACGTGGAAGGCGCGTCAGCTCGGCATGAACTCGACCGTGTATTACAACGCCAACGGCCTTCCCGACCCGAACCAGCGCACGACAGCGCGTGACATCGCGCGGCTGGCCTTGGCGCTCTATCACCAATTCCCGCGCGAATACCGCTATTTCTCGACGCGCGCCTTCGTGTTCCGCGGCCAAGAGATGCGCAACCACAACCATATGATGGAGTGGTATCCCGGGCTCGACGGCATCAAGACCGGCTATGTCAACGCGTCGGGCTTCAATCTCGCCGCCTCGGCCGTGCGCGAGGGGTATCGGCAACGGACAGGCGGCGTCGCGCCCCGTCATGGCATCGGTGCAGCCCTCTGCCTCATCGCATTCGGCACAGCCCCAGGCGCCCGTCTACGCGACAAGCCCGAGCGCCGCACCGGCTGCAGCCACCGCAGCCCCGCAGCAGAGCAACCCGGCGCCCGTCATGGCATCAGCGCCGCCGCAAGGCGATACCGCCACAGTGGCGGGACGCTCCGGAATGATCGACAACGCGCTGCGCCATCTCTCGCCTGTCGGAAGAGCCGAAGCGGCGACCGCGGCGCGCGAGACGGCGGGCGAAGATTGGAGCATTCAGCTCGGCGCGTTTCGCGCCGAGTCGGCTGCCGAGCAGGCGATCCGCCATGCCACGAGCGTGACCGCCGTCAGGGGCAAGCCGCGCGAAGTTCTGGCGCCGGCCAAGGGCGAATCCAACCGGCTTTACCGTGCCCTCCTGACGCATTTCAGCCAGAAGGGCGCGCAGGCGGCGTGCGGTGAATTGCACAAAAAGGGCATCGCCTGCACGGTGGTACGTCCGGGCGCGCTGCGGGTCGCGAGCCAGTAATAGCGCCTCACCCGAACGGGATTGCTTCGGCGCTCGGTGCAATGACGATTATGCGTCAGGCAGGGTCAGGCCGCTGGCTGCGAGTTCTTTCGCCAGCGCTTGCTTGAGTCGCTGCAGGCCAGCTTCGCTCGAGGATTCTGCGCGCACGACGACGATCGCCTGCGTGTTGGAGGCGCGCAAGAGCCACCAGCCATCGGGGGTGCGGACGCGCACACCGTCAATCTCGACCATCTCGGCGCCGCGCTTGCGCAAGCGTTCGCGCACCTCCTCGACGATCGCGAATTTGCGTTCTTCCTCGCAGGGCAGGCGCAATTCGGGCGTGTTGAACACTGGCGGCAGCCGGTCGAGCATGTCGGCGAGAGTCTCGGGCGCGCGGCTAAGAACGCCGAGCAGCCGCACGGCGACATAGACAGCATCGTCAAAGCCGTACCAGCGGTCGGCGAAGAAGATGTGGCCGCTCATCTCGCCGGCGAGCGGCGCGCCGGTCTCCGCCAGCCGCGCCTTGATCAGCGAATGGCCGGTTTCCATCATGACGGGCTTGCCGCCGGCCTCGGCGATCGCGTCAAATAAAACCTGGCTCGCCTTGACGTCGGCGAGGACCGGCGCGCCGCGGTGGTGCTTCAAGACATCGCGGGCCAGCACGATCAACAGCTGATCGCCCCAGAGGATGCGGCCCTGCGCATCAATAACGCCGATACGGTCGCCGTCACCATCGAAGCCGATGCCGAGATCGCAGCGATGCTCCTTCACCGCCTGCTGCAGTTGCACGAGGTTCTCGGCAACTGTGGGATCGGGATGATGCGCCGGAAACGTGCCGTCGATGATTTCGTTGAGCAGGATGTGGCGGCCGGGAAGCGTTTTGGTCAGCTCGACGACGACCTCGCCGGTGGCGCCGTTGCCGCAATCCCAGGCCACCTTCAGCGGACGCGTGCCGTCGTAATCCTTTGCGAGGCGCGCGACGTAATCGTTAAAGACGCTGTGCTGCGTGGCCTCGCCTCGTTTGGCGCCCGGAGGGCCGAGCTTGAGCGCTGCCTCACCGATCTTCTGGATCGCCTCGCCGAAGAACGCCTTGCCACCGAGCACCAGCTTGAAGCCGTTATGG
>VAZF01000490.1 GCA_005888425.1 Alphaproteobacteria bacterium | reverse complement strand
TTCAGAGCAGTGGTTAGCCCCCACCCGTTCGCAGCCGGCGCTGCGAACTTCCCTCCCCCGCTTGCGGGGGAGGGTTCCCTCTCGCAACCGGCACACCATAACTCCCTCCCCCGCAAGCGGGGGAGGGCTGGGGTGGGGGCTTATGGCGATTGATGATCCAGTGCTGTGCGGGGTCGATGGGCGCGGCGTCGCGACCGTCACGCTGAACCGGCCAAGGGTCGGCAACGCCTATAACGGCGCGCTGATCGAAGGGCTGATCGACACGTTTGCGCGGCTCGACCGCGAGGCGGGGCTGCGCTGCGTTGTCATCAAAGGCGCGGGGAAGCATTTCCAGCTCGGCGCCGATCTTTCGTTTCTCGACCGGCTGCGCACGGTCTCGCCTGAGGAGAACCACGAATTCTCGCGCCGCACCGTGGCGGCGATCCGCGGCTTGCAATCGTTTTCGCGGCCGACGATCGCACTCGTGCATGGCGGCTGCTTTGGCGGCGGGGTCGGGATCGCCGCAGCCTGCGACATCGCGCTTGCCGCGGCGGATGCGCTCTTTGCGATCAGCGAAGTGCGCTGGGGCATCACCCCGGCGCCGATCGTTCCGCTGCTGATCGACCGCATCGGCGCGCGCAACGCCGGCCGCTTTGCGCTGACCGGCGAGCGCTTCGATGCGATGACGGCGCGCGGGATCGGGCTCGTGCACGACATCTGCCCGGCCGCCGAACTTGACGCGGCCGGCGCGCGTATTGTCGATCACCTGCTGATGGCCGGGCCGGAAGCGGTCGCGATCACCAAAAAGCTGCTGGGCGATGCCGTCGAGGCGCCGTTCGACACCTTGCATGACCGGATCGTCGAGGAAGCCGCGTCGCGCCGGCGCAGCGCCGAGGCGGCCGAGGGGCTCGCCAGCTTTCGCGAGAAGCGCCCGCCGAAATGGTATCCGAAAGGGAATTAGAGGCGGCTCATCGCGAGCGGAGCGACGCAATCCCCACCGATCTCGTTACCTCAGATCGTCGAGGCGGGCTTCTCGTTGATGCAGCGCAACAGGCGCCAATAGCCGAAGAGATTGCTCGGTCGGATCTCGCGCGCGCTCAATCGGCTGTCGCGCAGAAATGCGTCGAGCGGGAAATCGGAATGGAAACCGATATGACGCGCGAGATGCGCCAGGCGCTTTTCCATCCAGCGCAAGGCCCAGTTCTCGCTCGTGAAATGGTTGACCAGCACGATCGTGCCGCCGGGGATGCAGACGCGCCGCATCTCCTCGGCAAAGCGCGCCGGGTTCGGCACGACCGAGGCCACGTAAAGCGCCAGCACCGCGTCGAAGGAATTGTCTTCGAAACTCATGTGCTCGGCGTCCATGACATGGAGCGCATCGACATGGGAGAGGTTCTTGCGCTCGACGCGCCGCTTGGCCTTCTCCAGCATCTCGGCCGAGACGTCGATGCCGGTTACATGCGAATCCGGCCGGAAATACGGGAGCGAAAGTCCGGTGCCGACGCCCACTTCGAGGATGCGCTGGGACGGCCGGTCGTTGGCGACGCGCACCGCCTCCTTGCGGCCGGGATGAAATACCGGGCCGAAAACAAAGTCGTAGGACCCGGAAAGGAAGCCATAGGTCCGGATCGTGTCGCGCAAATCCATAGCGAGGCTTTCGTGATAGTCGGCCGGCAAACGCGCTCCAGCGTCCAGCGTCGTCACGAAAGGTGCCGCCTCGGTCCTGGTTTGTAAAGCGCGCGGGATCGCACGGCGCAGGCCGCGCGCGTCACACGCGAATTCGGCCGCGCTCAGATTAGCGTGATGCGGTCGGCCTCGAGGCCCTTCTTGCCATCGACGACATCGACCTGGACGCGCTGGCCGGGGCTGAGCGCGGTGATGCCGCTGCGGCGCAGCGCGGTGATATGGATGAACACATCCTTGCCGCCGCCATCGGGCGAGATAAAGCCGTAGCCCTTCTCGGCCTCGAACCATTTGACGGCGCCTTCCATGGCCGTCGCCGGGCGGGTCGGCCGATGCTCGGCGCCGGGCGCGACCGCCGTGCTGCTGTCGATGTTCAGCACATTGGTGACGAGCGGTCCCTTGGCGCCGGCGCTGACCTCGCAGGTGATCGAGGCGCCCTCCCGGACATCCTCAAAGCCGGCGCGGCGCAGGATCGCCATCGGCAGAAACGCATCCTGCGAACCGTCGGCCATTGTCACGAAACCGAAGCCTTTGCTGGCGTTGAACCATTTGACTTTGGCCTCCACTTGGCGGCCTGGGGGAAGTTCTTCGCGGAAGAAGTCGGGGCGGCGATCGAACATGCTCTAACCTAGAGATTGCATGCGCGGAGCGCAGGGAACGCGAAACCATAGCGCAAAAAAGTCGCATTGCGCTAGCGTGGTCATTACTGTAACCGCGCGGTTGCTCGCGCTTCACGCGAAATCCGCGAATCAGAGCGGCAGAACCTCGCCCCGCCGCCCGCGAGGCGAGGGACCGGTCAGGGTTAACTCAGCCTTGGAAGGCGACGAGCCGCTGGGTCTGCTCGCCGAGGCCCTCGACCGACAGCCGCATCGTGTCGCCCGGGCGCAGGAAGCGCGGCGGCTTGAACCCGGCGCCGACCCCCGAGGGTGTGCCGGTCGGGATCACGTCGCCCGGGTACAGCGTCATGAAATGGCTGACATAGCTGACGATGTGGTCGACCCCGAAGATCAGATCGGCGGTGTTGCTGTTCTGCCGCCGCTCGCCATTTGAAATTCCCGCTCGGAGACGTCGTTGACGAGGCAATAGCCGGCGATGTGCTTGGGCGCGTCGTGCACGGCGATGTAGCTCGCCTTGGTGCCGATGACGATGCCGAACTCGACCTCGTAATCGGTCTTCTCCGAGCCCTTCGGGATCATGACGTCATCATTCGGGCCGCAGATCGAGGAGGTCGCCTTCAGGAAAAAGATCGGCTCCTTCGGGATCGCCATCCCCGCTTCCTGTGCGTGCAATCGGTAATTGAGGCCGATCGCCACCACCTTTGAGATATGGCCGACGCAAGGCCCGAGCCGCGGCGACCCCGATACAAGCGGCAGGCTCGCCGGGTCGAGCCGGCGCAGGCGATCGAGCGAGCCCGGAGAGAGCGCGTCGCCATCGAGGTCGCGGATCGTGCCGGAGAGATCGCGGATCTTGCCGTCGAGGCCCAAGAGGCCGGGCTTTTCCTGGCCGGGCGGGCCGTAGCGCAGAAGCTTCATGGGGATCTCCTCGGGGTTAGAGGGTAAAGCCGCCGTCGATGATGTGGATCGCGCCGGTCGTGAAAGCGGATTCGTCGGAGGCGAGGTAGACGGCGAGCGCCGCCACCTCCTCGGGGGTGCCGAGCCGGCCCAAGGGCTGGCGCTCGACAAAGGCGCCGCGCGCCGCCTCGGTGCCGCCGGGCACCAGCACGCCCTGCATCGCGATGCGCTCGTCCAATGAGGGGGTCGCGATCGTGCCCGGGCAGATCGCGTTACAGCGGATCCCCTGGGTGATGAAATCGGCCGCGACCGCTTTCGTCAGCCCGATGACCGCGGCCTTGGTCGCGCCATAGACGCAGCGGTTCGGCGCGCCCTTCACCGAGGAGACGGTCGAGGCCATGTTGATGATCGAGGCGCCGGTGCCGACGCTATGAAAGCGCTCCAGCATTTTCGGCAGGAAGGCGCGGATCATCGAGTACATCGACTTCACATTGAGGTCGAAAGAGAAGTCCCAATCGTCGGGCATGACGTCGAGGATCGTGCCGTGATGCACAAACCCGGCGCAGTTGAACAGGATGTCGACGGGACCCAGCTCGTCGGCCAAGGCGGCGATCGCCACGCCGTCCCGAACATCGAGGCGGCGGGTCGCGACAAAGGCCTCGGCGAGATCGGCGACCTTGCCCTCGGCGACATCGGTCGCGAGGACATTCGCGCCCTCGGCGGCGAAGGCCAACGCCGTCGCGCGGCCGATCCCTTGCGCCGCCGCCGTCACCAAGGCGCGCTTGCCCTCAAGCCTTCCAGCCATGCCGCCTCTCGTCGATGGTTAAGGCCGCCGTTAATGGGGCCAAATTGCCACGCCCGGAAAGCCTCTGTAAATCGCCGCGCCGCGTCGGTTTGTACGAAAGGGAGGCACGTTGGGCCCGGGGTAACCGGATCTTAAGGACGGTCGGCTGGAGTCGGGGCAGGCGAGAACCCCACGCCGAGGATTCCCCCCATGAAACATCGCGCCATCTGGCGGGTCTGCTTGCTTCTGTTTCTCGTATGTCTGGCCCCGCTCGCCCGCGCGGCGGAGCCGGCCGTCGAGGCCGGCCCGAAATTGTTCTGCTGGAAGGTGACGGGACCTGAGGGCGGCGCGGTCTATCTGCTCGGCACGATCCATGTCGGCCGCGCCGATTTTTATCCGATGCCGGCAGTTATCGAGACGAGCTTCAAAGAGGCCGACACGCTCGTCACCGAAACCGATCTGACCGAACCGCAGGGTTCGTCGCGCCTGTTGAAACTATTGTTGCAGAACGGGACGTATCCGCGGGGCGATTCCGTCGAGAACCATATCGGCGCGAAGACGCGCGAGCATCTCGCGCGCTATGTCGCCAAGTCGAAGGAGCTGGCCTCCGACTACACGCATCTGAAGCCGTGGTTCCTCTCCGTCGCGATCGCGGTCGTCGAGGCGAAGCGCGCCGGGCTCAACACGAATGACGGCATGGACCGTCATTTCGTCGATCAGGCGACGGCGATGAAAAAGCCGATCGAGACGCTCGAGACGAGCGAATTCCAGTTGGAGCTGATGAATTCCTTTTCCGAGGAATTGCAGGACCAGATGCTGCTCGCGGCATTGCTCGACACCGAGAAGAAGCCGGAACTGATGGGCCAGCTGATGCGCACCTGGAAATCGGGTGACGCCGAGCGGCTGCACGAGACGACGACGCGGTACCTGCGCGACTACCCCGTCTTAAAGCCGCTGTTCGAGAAGATGTTCGATCAGCGCAACGACGGCATGGCGCAAAAGATCGAGGCGTTTCTGAAGACGCCGAAGACGATTTTTGTCGCGGTAGGCGCCGGGCATCTGACCGGCGAGCGCGGCATCCTCGCGCAATTGCGCGGGAAGAACTACGAGATCGAGCAGTTGCACGACAAGGGGCTGCGCAACGCCGCGGCGCTCACCGAAAACCCAAACTGACCGGAGCCGAGTCGATAGCGCCTACTCAGCGCGTCATCGCCGTCCCCGGGCGGATGAAGGCATGGCAAATCGTCGCGATCCTGCTGCCGCAATTGTCGCCGTGATTCTGGCGTT
>VAZF01000508.1:6743-8612 GCA_005888425.1 Alphaproteobacteria bacterium | reverse complement strand
GAGATGTTGCGCGACCAGAAGCTGTTGCCGCTCGCCGGCTGCTGCATGCTGGCCTGCGGCGCCGCATTCGGGGTCATGCTCGGATTGGCCGGGGCCGCGCCCGGGTTGGTCGGGGTGGTCGTTGCACTCGGCGCCGTCGCCTGGGTGCTCGGAGCCGTAGCGGAGGGCGTGGCCGTGGTGTTGGTCGTGGTCTGCGCTTGGGCTACGCCGGCGAAACCCGTCGCCGCGGCCAGCGCGATAACGGCTATCAGAGTACGCTTCATCAGGACTCTCCACGATTGGGGAAGGATCAGCCACCCGCCGAACAACTCATGCGCGATGATGTTCCCCGTTCGCGGAAAAGGTGAGCTTGCGAACTCCTGCTCAGCCGTCAGTCGAAACCGGACGGCCTCCGATCATCGCCGCCACCCACTGTCACGCCGGCGAGCTTTTCGAACAATTTGATGATCGCCGAGCCGTCTTCTTTGTTGAGCCCCTGGGCACGCGCCATTTGATAGACCTGCTGCGAGACGTTGGCGAGCAGGAGCGGCACGCCGAGCCGCTTGGCAAACGCCGTCTCCAGCTCCTGGTCCTTGTACGAAATGTCAATCGTGCCGCCCGGCGTGAAGTCGCGCTTCAGCATGCGCGGCACCCGGTTCTCGAACTGCACCGAGGAGCCGGTGCTGACCCGGATCACCTCATAGATTTTTTGCGGGTCGAGCCCGGCCTTCACGCCGTAGACGAGCGCCTCGGCGATCGCCACGGTCTGGATCTGCCCAAGCATGTTGTTGAGCAGCTTCATCGCCAGCCCATGGCCGAGCGCGCCGACATGGAACAAATTCTTGCCCATCGCCCGGAAAAGATCCTCGCACGCGGCATAGGTTTCCGGCGCGCCGCCGACGATGATCGACAATTCGCCCGATTTCGCCCGCACCGTGCCGCCGCTGACCGGCGCGTCGAGCATCGCGATGCCGCGTTCGGCGAGGCGGCGTTCGAACCGCCGCGCCGCGAACGGGTCGATCGTGCTCATGCACAGGACGATATGGCCGGCCTGGGCGCGGCTGATGACGCCTTGCTCGCCGATGATCACCGCCTCTGCCTGATCGGTTGTCTCGACCATGCAGATCGTGCGGTCGCAGGCGCCGGCCACCGCGGCCGGAGACGTCTCGATCGCGGCGCCCGCGGCGACCAGCGGGTCGAGCTTTCGCGGATCGATATCGTGCACGACCAGCTCAAAGCCGCCCTTCGCCAGATTGAGCGCCATCGGGCCGCCCATATTGCCGAGCCCGATAAACCCCACTTTGCCGGGCATCGCGTTTCCTCCCTCTCGAAAAGCAGGCGAGCTTGACGCTATCGCTATTGCGGCGGGCCTCGCAGATTGCCGCGCGGCTCGTATGTCCGGACCAGCAGCGCGGCGACGACGTAATTGATCTCCGCCAGCCCGATGCCGCCGCCATCCTTGCGGCAGATGCTGGCATGAATCACGTAAACATGCCCGAATTTCCAGGGCGGACCGCGCTTTTCGAACGCCACGCAATTGTCGCGGCCGAGCGAGAAACCCATGCTCGTCAGATCGTCGGTTTCCGCGAAATTCCGCCAGCCGCCGCCATTCCGCGTCATTTGGTTCAGATCCGGAAAATCCTCGCGCGGATCGCCGTACCCGGCTTGTGCGGCGCAGCCCTTGTGCTGCGGTCCGATCGCGCTGATCAGGTACGGATCGACCACGATGACGTCAGCCTCGACCGCCAGGACCCCGAGATTGGTCATGACCAAATCGTGCGCCAGTTTGCAGTTCGACAGGTCGGGGGCGCGGTCGTTGCCTGGCAACCCCACGCCGGCATAACTCAGCTGCGGGCCGGTCTTGCAACCGGTCGCCGCGCCGGCCGCGAT
>VAZF01000508.1:0-6518 GCA_005888425.1 Alphaproteobacteria bacterium | reverse complement strand
TCCAGCTCAAGGAGCGGATCTCGGTGAACTCGCGCGGCAATTTCGTCCAGCTCTCGCCGGCATTCTCGGTCTTGTAGAGTTCGCCGTAATGGCTACACGCGATGACGAGCCCGGGATCCGCTGGATGCGTCGCAAAGGCCCAGATCGGCGAGTTCGGCTTCACCGGTAATTCCGCCATCCGCCAATTCTTGCCGCCATCGGTCGAGCGCTGGATCGCGCCGGTCGTGCCCACCGCGCCGTCGCCGGTTGCGACAAACAGCGTATCGGGATCGTCCGCCTTTTGCGCCAGGCTGCGGCAATAGGGCAGGGGGAACTGGTCGCCCACCCTAAGCCCGGTCCAGCTTTCGCCCTTGTCATGGCTTGCGAAGATCTCGCGCGGCGTCGTCGTCAGCACCGTGGCGCCGCCATTGACGACAACCCCGATGTCGTGAATGTCAGGGTCGTTGATCCCCTTTGTGATCCGCCGCCAGCTATCGCCGCCATCGGTGCTGTGCAAGACGCCGTCGACTTCGATGCCGGCCCACACGTGCTTGTGGTCGGTCGGATCGACGGTCAATGCCGTGACGCGCGGAACGCGCACATTCGGGCATTCCTCGGCGATCGCCGCCGGCAGTTTCTGCCAGCTGCCGCCGCCGTCTTTCGAGCGGAACAACGCCGCCGGCCGCGTCCCGGCGAAGATCGTGTCGGGATCGGTGGGGTGGATGTACCGTCAGGCCAAAGACGCGGCTCTCGCTCCACAGCCCCTTCATGACACGCCGCCAGCTCTCGCCGCCATCGCCGCTCAACCATAGCCCGCTGCCGATCGTGCCGGCGCAGATCGTGTATTTCCCTGACATGGTCTGCTCCTCCCAGCTGTTCTCATTCCGTCATTCCGGGGCGCCGCGTAGCGGCGAGCCCGGAATCCATTTTCAGACACCCGTGTTCATGGATTCCGGGCCTCGCCTTCGCGATCCCGGAATGACCACTGGATGCGTCAGTGCGTGCCTTCCCAGCCGGTATGCGAGATGTCGATGACGACGCCGTCGGGTCCCGCCCATTTCATCTCGAAATTGGCGTGGCCGCCGGCCGCCATCGTGGCATCGACATGGTCCTTCGCGGTCAGCCGCTGCGCGTTTGCGTTTTCCAGCTTCTGGCAGGCCTCGTCGAGATCGTCGACCTCGAAGCCGAAATGATGGATGCCGTCGAAATTCGGTCCATGTGCGCCGACATCGGGCGACGCGTCGGTCTTGTAGTTGAGGATCGCGACATTGATGTGGCCGTCAGTCAGGAACACCGCGCCGTTCGGGCTGCGGCGCAATTCCTTCAAGCCAAACGCCGATTTGTAGAACTCGGCGACCTTTGCCGGCTCCTTTGTCGTCAGGGCGATATGTTTGATGCGTGCCATGATTTCCTCCCTTACTGCTGTCGCGGTGTGTCGTTGCTGATCCCGTTGATCGCGCGCCAGACGCGTTCCGGTGTTGCCGGCATCTCGATATGGGTGACGCCGCATTCCGACAGCGCGTCGACGACGGCGTTGATGACGACCCCCAATGCCGGTGTCGTGCCGCCTTCGCCGGCCGGCCGGATGCCGAGCGGATGCGTCGGGCTCGGCACCTCCGACAATTCCGTGTCGAAGAATGGCACCATGTCCGCTTTCGGCATCGCGTAATCCATAAACGAGCCGGACAACACCTGCGCGGTGCCGGCCTCATAGACGCATTGCTCCCACAGCGCCTGCCCGACCCCCTGCACGATGCCGCCATGCACCTGGCCGTGCACAATCATCGGGTTGACCGCGCGCCCGCAATCATCGACCGCGCTGTAGCGCACGATCTCTGCTTCGCCGGTGTCGGGATCGATTTCGACCTCGCAGACATGGCAGCCATAGGGGAAGGCGGCGAGGTTGACGGTCTCGTCGCTGATACCCTGCAGCGGCCCCCGTAACGCCTCCGGCAGATCGCTGCGGTCGAGCGCCGCGCGCGCCACCTCGAAAATGCCGATCGCGCGGTCGGTGCCCTTCACCTCGAAGCGCCCCTCGGCGAAGGCGATGTCCTCGACGGCCGCTTCCAACACATGGCTCGCGATCTTCAGCCCCTTCTCGATGATCTGGTTCGACGAGTTGAACATGACGATGCTGCCGAGGCGGAGCGCGCGGCCGGAATGCGCGCCGCCACCGACCGAGACGCGATCGGTGTCGCCCGTCACGAGCTTCACCGTGTCGATCGGCACCCCGAGCCATTCGGTGATCAATTGCGCAAAGCTCGTCTCGTGGCCTTGCCCCTGGGATGTCGTGCCGATGACGACCTCGACGGTGCCGCCGACGCGGCCCTCCGGCTTCACGGTCACTTCGGCCTTCTCGCGCGGCGCGCCGGTGGCGGTGTCGACATAGTTCGCGACCCCGATGCCGCGATATTTGCCGTGCCGACGCGCCGCCTCGCGCCGCGCCGGAAAGCCCGCCCAATCCGCGATCTCCAGCACGCGCTCCATGACGCGATGATAGGCGCCGCTATCATAGACCATGCCGAACGGGTTGGTGTACGGCATCATCGATTCCGGCACGAGGTTGCGCCGCCGCAGCTCGATGCGGTCGATGCTGGTCTCGAGCGCCGCCAGATCGATCAGCCGCTCCATGACAAACATGACCTCGGGCCGCCCGGAGCTGCGATAGGGCCGCGTCGGGATCGTGTTGGTCAGCGCCGCGCGGCCGCGGAAATGCACGGCCGGCACGTGGTAGATGCTCGACATGATCTCCACCCCCTTGTTCAAAGGGCCGAAGGCGAGGGCGTAAGCGCCCTGGTTCACCAGGTTCGAGCCGCGCATCGCAAGGAATTGGCCCTCGCGGTCGAGCGCCAATTCGGCCGTAACCGCGAGATCGCGCGCCTGGTGATCGGCGACAAAATATTCCTGCCGGTCGCTCGTCCATTTGACCGGCCGGCCGAGCCGCTTCGCCGCCCATGCGACGAGCGCGAATTCGGCATTGAACGAGCCGCGCGTGCCGAAATTGCCGCCCACATCCTGCATGACAACGCGCGCCTGCTCGGGCGGCACCCCGAGCACGGCGGCGAGATCGCGCCGCGGGCTGACCGCGCCGCCCGCCCCGGCGTACAGCGTGTAGCGCCCGCTCTCCGGGTCGTAGTCGCCCACCGCGGCGCGCGGCTCCATCGGCACACCGGTAATGCGCGGGATCCAGGTATCGAGCCGCACGATGTGCGCGGCGCGCGCAAAAGCCGTCTCGGTTGCCGCCGGATCGCCAACATCGCCGTCGAGGATGATATTCGGGAAGTTCTCGCGGGCGCGCGGCGCTCCAACCTTAACCGCGTCGAGCGCCTGCGCGACCGCCGGCAATGCCTCGTAGGCGAGCGCGACCGCCTCCGCCGCATCTTTCGCTTGCGCCACGCTCTCCGCGATGACGCAGGCGACGATCTCGCCGACATGGCAGATTTCCGGCCCAACGATCGCCTCGTGCTGCGGCCGCAGGACCGGCGTTCCATCCCGGTTCTGGATGCTGATATCGGCCGGATGCGTGTTCGCGATATGCGGCAGCGGGTTGAGACCGTCGGCCTTTACATCCTCGGTCGTCAGCACCGCCAGCACCCCGGGCATCGCGCGCGCCTTCGCCGTATCGATGCCGCGCACCCAGGCATGCGCGTGCGGCGAGCGCACCATGACCGCATAGGCTTGGCCCGGCAGATTGACATCGTCGCTATAGCGGCCGCGCCCGGTCAACAGGCGCAGATCTTCGCGCCGCCTGACCGGCTGCCCGATCCCTGTGCCTGTTGCCGTACCGTCCATCAATCCTCCGAGTTACGCTGTCATTGCGAGGGGCGCAGTGACGAAGCAATCCCCTTCAGGTTAGCCCTAATCCACGGGGAGATTGCTTCGCTGCGCTCGCAATGACACTCGTGTGATTACGCCGGGAAGGACAGGAAGCACTTGTCCGAAGCGAGGATGTACGTCTCCATATAATCCTGGATGACCGGCTTCTTGCGGCCCAATGCCTCCATCGCGCCGGCGAGCGCCATCCAGTTCAGCATCTCGTGCTGCCCGGAATATTCCATCTCGTCGAGCGTCCGCTTGCGCCAGGTACCCCAATCGCCGCGGCTGATCGCGTCGAACAGGATGCGGTCGCCCTCGTGGTCCGGCCACAGATAGCCATTCTTCGGCGACAGAAAGCAATGCGACCAGCTCGAAGACGCGACGAGCGCCACCCGGTACGGCGATTTCGCCAACACCTCGGCAATCGCGGCGCCGACATCCATACAGCGCCAGGGGTGCGGCGAGGGCGGGTCGCCCGATTCACCTTCCGGCCGCGGCGGTCCGTAGAGATGGCCAAAGCCGCCCTTGGCGTGGATCAGGTTGCGGCCGTAGCAGTTGATCGCAAACGGCACGACCGGATAGGGAAAGCCCTGCCGGTCCCAGTCGAGATAAAGAAACGTGTTGGTGAAGGCGTGCGCCATCGGATGGTGCAGCGGCTTGTACGCATAGGCGAGATCGATACCGCGCTCGATGAGCCCGGTGGCGATGAATTTCGCCGCCTCGCGATGGCCTTTGAGATGCAATGACCAGTCGGCCGCCTCGCCCCAGCGGTTCGGCTTGCCGGCGCCATTGCTGCCGTTCCCGGTCTTCCACGGCTGCAGGTCGAATTCGTCGTCATAGCCGAGGACGCAGAACGGCGGGACGATGTCCTCCTTGAAGTTCTCGTACTGGTCGTCGCCCCACACCAGCACGAAATCCGGATTGAAATCGTCGAGGATCTTGCGGATCGCGCGGAAGTCGTTGCCAAAGCGCTCGCCGCAGCGGTTTGCGGCCGAAAGGCCGTCATCATTGCCGAGCTCGGCCAACAGCTCGGACGGCCAATTCGCCGGATCCTTTACCGCCGGATCGACATTCGGCGCGTCGAGCACGCGTTTAAAGACGCCGGTCAGCCCGTCATTCGGCAGACACAGCGTCGGCCAGTGCGTGCATCCCAATCCGAGAATTTCCGCCATCTCCGTTTCCTCCGTTATCGCGATCGGTTCGACTCGAAAAACGCGTCCAAATCCGGCTGCGTCGCGAAAACCTCGCCGCCTTCGGGCAACACGACCCAGGGCTGCTTGCTGCGCGTCCAGAAATGCGCCGTCGGCTTCAGCCACGAGGTGTCGTCGAGCGTGCCGCCTCGAACCCGCCGGATCATCTCTCCCGGCGCTGCACCGGGTTGCGGGCTGCTGACGACCCAGCAGCCGCATTCCGGGCACAGCCATCTTGTGACGGTGCGGCCGCTGTCCGCGATCTTCTGCGCCAGCCGCGGCTCACCCTTCGTCAGCCGGAACGCGCGGTCGGGTACCGTGATCGCGAGCGAGAACGCGCTGCTCGTCAGGTGCTGACAGTCGGTGCAGTGACACGTGTAGATCGCCAGCGGCGTCTCGCTGACTTCATAGCGCAGCGCGCCGCACAGGCAGCCGCCGGTCAGGGGAAGCTGCATCGCGCGGCTGCTCATGCTCAGCTCGGCGCCTTGGCAAATCGCGGAATGTCGGCCTCCAGATGCAGCCACGGCCAGGCGCGGTCGCGAAAAATTTCGCGGCCCGGCTTTGCGATTTGCGGATCGTCGAACGTCCCGACATTCAGGACCATCATGCCGGGCCGCCGCGCCGTCTCCTCCGCGATCGACGAGCCGCATTCGGGGCAGAAGTGGCGCAACAGCGGATTGCCGCTGCCGCCGGGGCTGCTGAATGTCTTTAGCGTGCCCTTGATCGTCAGCGCATCCTTCTGCACCGGAACCAGCGCCGCGAACGCGCTGCCGGTGAATTTCTGGCAATCGAGGCAATGGCATACCGTGACACCAGTCGGGTCGGCCTCGGCGCTATACCGCACCGCGCCGCACAGACAGCCGCCCGTAACCGTCGCCATGCTCGCCTCCTCTCAGTATTGCCCCTTCGGCTCGAGGCCGAAGACGTGCTGCCCATACATCGTGCCGACGGCGTCCCAATTGAGGCTGACATGCCGTGCCACAGCATTCGCGTCGCGCCAGGCGCGCTGCACAGGGTTGCTGAGATGCAGCCCCCAACCGCCTGTCGCCGCGTTCAATGCCTCGGCCGCCAGCAATGCGAGCTTTGTGACATAGGCCTGGTTGCGCCGGGTGCGGATCCGGTCGGCAACGGTGATCTCCTGCCCGGCGCGCAATTGCTGCAAGGCGTTCCGCATGTCGCTCAAGAGGATCAGCTCGGCAGCTTCGACCGAGGCCGCCGCCTCGGCGACGCGCAACTGCACGGTCGCGAACTCCGCCATGCGCAGATTGCCGCCGGCCAGTGCGCCGCGCGTCTTGCGCCCCGTCGTCGAATCGACGAATGCCTCCAGCGCGCCTTTCGCGGCGCCGATCGCGGTCGAGGCCAGCATTGAGGCGCCGACCATCAAGAGCGGTAGCCGGTAGATCCGGTTGTCGTGGTGCCGCGCCCCTGGCGAAGTGCCGGCTCGCGTATCGGCAAACCGCAACACCCGATGTTCCGGCACGAAGGCACCCTTGACGACGACGTCCTTGCTGCCAGTGCCGGCGAGGCCGCAGA
>VAZF01000507.1 GCA_005888425.1 Alphaproteobacteria bacterium | reverse complement strand
TTCACCTGATGACGTTCTTCGCCAATCTGCAGCCGCTCTTGACGCGGGCGCGCACCAACGGAAGCCGCGTTTTTCTGCTGTCGCATAGCATGGGAAATTACGCCTTGCAGGCAGGAGTCCAGAGCTGGTTTATGCACGGCAACGGCGATGCCGCTCTATTCGACGAGGCGATCCTCGCAGCCGCCGACGAGCGCTACGACAGCTTCGATTTCCCGGAGCCTGGTCGGCTCAGCACGCTATATCGCTTGGCGCAACACATCTCGATTTATTTCAGCCGTATGGACAATGTCCTGGCGCTCAGTATGGCAATCAATCTCGGTGCGAAGCGCCTCGGCCAAGACGGGCCGCATGACCGGTACAACACAGGCAAGTTCCCGCCCGCGCAATACCGCATGGTCGATTGCAGCGGCTTCGGCGATTACCCCATCGATTTCGGCAGCTCGCACCAGTATTACCGGCGCTCGCCCGGCGTGCGCGCCGATATCGCTTCGGCGATGACCGGCCCTATCGTCTAGCGGTCGCGGTCAACCCAGGCCGTAGAGGGCCGCGGCATTGTCGTGCGTCAGCTTGCTGCGCATCTCGGGCGACAGATCGCGCATCTGCCGCTCGATGGCGGCGCGCGAATTGGGCCACACGCTGTCCGGGTGCGGGTAGTCCGACGCCCATAGCAGATGGCCCTCGCCGAAGAACGGGATCAGCGCCATCGCGACATAGTCTTCCTGGAACGTTGCCCAGATCTGCCGCTTGAAGAGTTCGCTGGGTTTGGTTTCGAGCGCGCTGCCGCCCTTGTCGCCCCAGAATTCCTTCGCTTCCCACAGCCGCCAGTGGCGGTAATCGAGCTCCTGCACGAGCCAGGGCAACCAGCCGGTGCCGGCCTCGGCCATCACCATCTTCAATTTCGGGTGCCGCTCGAGGATGCCCCAGGCGAACAGATCGACAAACGGCTCGAGAAAATTGTCGAGGAAGCCTTTGGTGTTCGCAAACACGCTGGCTGCCTTGCCGGCGGCGCGATCGCTTGGCTTCACACCAAACACCGTGATGTGCCAGGACAGGATGATCCCGGTCTCTTCGAGCGCAGACCACAGCGGCTCCCAGGCCGGGTCATCGAATTTCGGGTTGGCCTGCGCGCACATCAGACAGACCTGACGTACTCCGCCTTTGGCGGCGAGGCGCCGCAATTCGGCGTGCGCGGCCGCCGGGTCGGTCTCCGGCAGCATCGGCACCCCGATCAGGCGGTTTGGCGCGGTGGCGCAGAATTCCATCAGCCAATCGTTGTAGACGCGATAGCAGGCTTGGCGCAGCGCCGGGTCGTCGGTCGAGATCTGAAAGATCGGGCCGAAAATGACCTGCGTCTCGACGCTGTCGCGGTCCATGTCCTGGAGACGCAATTCGGCGACGGCCGGGCGCCGCTCGCTCTGGTCATAGAGGCCGCCGCGGTCGAAGGCGTTGTAGATCGGCTTCACGGGGCGCTTGTCACCGGTCGGCGGCGTCTTGCCGCCCCAGGTGCCCCACACCTTCCCGTCACAGATCCACACGGCCTGGCCGTCGCGCTCCTCGATATACGGCGCACGGTCGCGCAGGTTTGCCGGCAGACGCGTCGTCCACAGATCGGCCGGCAATTGACCCAGATCCATATGGTCGTCGCAGGAGATCAGCTTGTGGGGCATCGGTTTCTCCTCGTCGCGGCGCGGAACGGCGCGAGTGCGCGATCCCGCGCCATTATAGCCTCAGTACGGCGGCGGCGGTGGCGGATATCCGCCGTAATAACCGCCGGGCGGCGGGTAATAGCCCGGCGGCGGCGGTGGCGGCGGGGTGGTCGCGGCACCGGCAACAGCTCCTGTAGCCCCGCCGATCGCCGCTCCCAGCGCGGCGCCATGGCCCCCGCCAACGGCCGCTCCGATCGCGGCGCCGGTTGCGGCGCCGAGGAGGCCGCCGCCGACGGTGCGCTGCGCCGGGTCATACGGATCGGTGCAGGCGGACAAGCCCAGCAGCATCGCCAGCCCGACCGCGCCGCCATACAAATTATGTTTTGTCATTGCTCGTGTGCTCCCCCCAAACGAAGTGACACATTGTAATACGCGCGATGCCGCGCCGCACTCCCCGTCTCAGGCGCGCGCCGGATGCTTCCAGCCGAGCCAGTCGCATACAGCGCGGCCCATAACGAGGTCGCGGTCGCTTCCCTTCAGCCACGGCAATTCTTCGGTAAACATCGTCACGCATTCGCGGTAGCTGCACGGCATGCGCGTGATGTCGGTGCCCCAGAAGCAGCGCGCCGGCCCGAACGCGTCGAAAATCTGGTGAAGATAGCCGTGGATGTTGCGGTAGGGGTAGGGATCGCTCGAATAGCTCGGCGCGCCCGACATCTTGACCCCGACATTCGGGAGTTTCGCGAGCGCGAGCATCTCCGGCAGATCGGAGAAGGCGTCCGCGTCCTTTTCGCCGCCGCCACCGCCGCGGCGCCCGAGATGGTCGATGTGCAGTTTGAGCCCGGGATGCCGCTCGGCGATCTTGCCGAACGCCGCCATGTGGCCGCCCGCGAGGAGGCCGACCGGCAGTTTCTCGCGCTCACAGGCGGCCCAGAACCAGTCGAGCGAGCCGTCGGTCCACCAGCTCTGCTGCTGCGGCTGATTGAAGGTGAAGCGGAAGCCGAGCATGCCGGGCCGTTGCCGCCAGTTGCGCACGATCTCCTCGCAGTTTGCCGCCTGCAGATCGAAATGTCCGAGGATGCAGAATTTGTCGGGGTGCGCCTTGACCGCTTCCACCGCGAGCTCGTTGACCTTCTCGCCCAAGGTCGAAGGCGGATGGATAACCGCGGCATCGACGCCGGCTGCGGCCATCTCCTTCAGCGCGTCGTCTTTCGAGTAGGTCGGGATCTGCCGGTGATGCGCCGACATCCGGCCGTTTTCCCAGATGTGGATCTGCGAATCGACGATCAGCATCGCGTTCTCTCCCGATCTCGGCTTTAATTGGCGCACGATGATCGGCTTTGTCGCTCGGATCAACTAGCGGCGGGCCAGCGAGGGTTCGGGAATATCAGGTATGAGCGACAACCAGCGCAACGATCTGAGCCATTTGCCGCCGTCCAGCCCGGAGGAGATCCAGGCGATGCTCGCGACAGCGGGGATCGAATTGCCGGATGAGCTGCTACAGCAATTCATCGCGGCGTGGCCGAATTACGAAGCAATGGTGCGGCGCATCCCGCGCAGCCGGAGCTACGCCGAAGAACCGGCGCATACCTACCGGCCCGCGCGGGTTGTGCGGCCTTAAACTGACCCTCTCCCGCATTGCGGGCGAGGGAGGGACCCATCGCAACGCGATGGGAGGGTGAGGGTCCTTACACGCGTTGGACACCCTCACCCGCCTTCGCGCTCTG
>VAZF01000506.1 GCA_005888425.1 Alphaproteobacteria bacterium | reverse complement strand
GCAGATCGAGCTTGGCCTGACCGACGCGGCTGAGGGTGGGCCGCGCGGCCGCTCGACGATGGGCCGCGCCGGTCTGTCGGCGCGCGAGGCGGTGCGCGCCAAAGTGCGGGCGCGTGGAAAGGAACGCCGTGCCCGCCGCTGACCGCGAGCCCGACAAAAGCAGCGACAACGCGGTGACCGGCGCCTTGCCGGTGCCGCCGGTGCCGCGGGCGGCGCTGGTGACCGGCGGCGGGCGCCGCATCGGCCGCGCCTTGTCCGTGGCGTTGGCACAAGAGGGATACGCGGTCGCGATCCATCATCACGACTCGAAGAACGAGGCCGAAGCGCTTGCGATCGAAATCACCCGCGCCGGCGGCAAGGCGGTCACCTTGGCCGCCGATTTAAGCGACGAGAGCGCGGTCGCCGAATTGCTGCCGCGCGCCATGTCGGTCCTGGGACCGATCGGCTGTCTCGTTAATAACGCGTCGATTTTCGAAAACGACACGGTCGCGACGGCGACGCGCGACAGCTGGGAGCGCCATCTCGCGGTCAATCTGCGCGCCCCCTTCGTGCTGATGCAGAGCTTCGCGCGCCATCTGCCGGAAAAGGCCGGCGGCGTTATCGTCAACCTGCTCGACGAGCGGGTGTGGAACCTGACGCCTTCCTTCGTGTCCTATACGCTCAGCAAGACCGGGCTGTGGACCCTGACCCAGACAATGGCGCTCGCCCTGGCGCCGCGCATCCGCGTCAATGGCATCGGCCCGGGGCCGACACTGCCGAGCCCGCGGCAGAGCGAACAGCAATTTCTCGACCGCTGCCGCAAGATGCCGCTGCGCCGCGGCACGAGCCCTGACGAGATCGCCGCCGCATTGCGCTTCATCCTGGCGGCGCCGGCTATGACCGGGCAAATGATTGCGCTCGATGGCGGCGAGCACCTGGGTTGGGCCCAGCCCGGCCAGGCGGAGGTCGTCGAATAGCCCAAAGCGAGTTCAGCAGGCGCGACCGAATGCCTCATCTAAGCCACGGATTTGGTTCAGTTTCGGGGCTCGGACCGAGAGTTGTTCACACCGGGTGTTACCATTGGGTGACACCCCCAATATGTCGTGTTTGTGACTGTCTGTTACCGTAGGTTTACACTTGACAGCCGGAAATCTCAAGAAAATCAGCGGTTTATACTTTTGCCTATTAAAAAGGCAGTATCTGGGAATGCTGGGATTGGCTGATCTGCCCGGCTTCTCAACCGAGCTTTTCGACAAACTTATCCCCACCTTCCGTGGATATGAATGACGACCAGGAAAAACCGCTGACCGAAAATGCGCTGACCGAAAATGCGCTGACGGCTGAGCCGCTTGCGCCGGCGGTGCCGCCGTCCCGGCCGCGGCGACGGCGGCCGGCGATGCCGCTCGATCCGCGCCGCAGCCCCAGCGATCTCGGCGCCGAACAGCAGGCGGAGCCCGTACCGGGCGAGGCGCCGGCCCGAACGGGCAACGCCGTCAGCATCGCCGGCGGGGTTGCGGTTCTGCGCGCGGCGTTGCGCAACGTGCCGGGCGGCCCCGGCGTCTACCGCATGCTCGACCGCCGGGGTGACGCGCTCTATGTCGGCAAGGCGCGCAACCTGAAGAGCCGCATTCAGAACTATACGCATCCCGCTGGGCTCTCGAACCGGTTGCGCCGCATGGTGGCCGAGACGGCGACCCTCGAAATTGTCGTTACCGGCACCGAAGCCGAAGCCTTGCTGCTCGAATGCAACCTGATCAAGCGCCTGATGCCGCGCTACAACGTGCTGCTGCGCGACGACAAATCCTTTCCGTTCATTCATTTGACGGCCGGTCACGATTTCCCGCAGCTGACGAAGTACCGCGGGGCGCGCGACAAGGTGGGCGCCTATTTCGGGCCCTTCGCCTCGGCCGGCGCCGTCAACCGCACGCTGATCACGTTGCAGAAGGCGTTTCTGCTGCGCTCATGCAGCGACAGCGTCTTCTCGAACCGGACGCGGCCGTGTCTGCTCTATCAGATCAAGCGCTGCAGCGCGCCCTGCGTGGGGCGCATCGAGCCCGAGCCTTATGCCGCGCTGCTCGACCAGGCAAAGGGGTTTCTCGCCGGGCGCAGCGGCGATGTGCAGCAGCGCCTTGCCGGCGAGATGGAGCGTGCCTCGGCAGCGCTCGATTTCGAGGCAGCGGCCCTGATCCGCGACCGTATCCGCGCCCTGTCATTGGTGCAGGGGCACCAGGACATTCATGTCGGCGGCATCGTCGATGCCGATATCATCGCGGCCTATCAGGCCGGCGGGCAGACCTGCGTCCAGGTGTTCTTTTTCCGGGGCGGCCAGAACTGGGGCAACCGCGCTTATTTTCCGCGGCATGACCGGCACCTCGCGGTCGAGGAGGTGCTCACCGCCTTTGTCGGCCAGTTCTACGATAACAAGCCAAAGCCGCCGATGGTCCTGCTCAGCCATCCGCTCATCGAGCAGGAGCTTGTCGAGGAGGCGCTGTCGTTGGGCGGCGGGCGCGTCCAGCTCGCGGTGCCGCAGCGCGGTGACAAGAAGCGGCTCGTCGACCGCGTCGTGTTGACCGCGCGCGAGGCATTGGGCCGCCGGCTCGCCGAAAGCGCGTCGCAGCGGCAATTGCTCGACGGCGTCGCCAAGGCATTCGGTCTGGAGGGACCGCTCAACCGCATCGAGGTGTACGACAACAGCCATATCCAGGGCAGCAACCCGGTCGGCGCGATGATCGTCGCCGGTCCCGACGGGCTGATGAAGAACGCCTACCGCAAGTTCAACATCCGCAGCCTCGCCGGCAATCATGCCCTCTCCGCCCTTCAGGGCGGAGAGGGAGGGGACCCGTTGCGCAGCAATGGGGAGGGTGAGGTGGGCTTATCGGCGAGCGCTCCGGCATCCCCCACCTCACCCCGGCCCTCTCCGCCCCAAGGGGCGGAGAGGGAGATGGCGGCGGGCGGGGATGATTACGCGATGATGCGCGAGGTGTTCCGCCGCCGCTTCTATCGCGCGCTGAAAGAGGATCCGGAGCGCGAGCGCGGCATGTGGCCCGATCTGGTGTTGATCGACGGCGGGCAGGGGCAGCTGACCCAGGCG
>VAZF01000505.1 GCA_005888425.1 Alphaproteobacteria bacterium | reverse complement strand
AGGAGCCGCGCCATCACGGGCTGACGACCTTGCCCGATTGCAATGACGAGGACCTCGAATTTCAGACCGAGGCCTTCAACCGTCAGCTCGACGGCGTCGAGGCCGAAGTGTGGGTGCACACCTGCTGGGGCAACCCGAACCAGCAGCGCGTCTACTGGGAGGTGCCGAGCTATGAGCGGGCGTTGCCGCACCTCTTGCAGCTGAAGTGCGATGTCATCACCTTCGAATGCGCCTCGAGCGACGGCCGCGATCTGGCGCTCTTCGGGAAATACCGGACCGACAAGAAGATCGGCATCGGCGTTGTCAACCACTGCAACACGGTGGTCGAGCCGGCCGAACATGTCGCCAACCTGATCAGGAGGGCGCTCGAATACATCCCGCCCGAGCGGCTCGTCGTCACCACCGATTGCGGCTTCGGCCGCGAGGGGCTGTCGCGCCGCATCGCCTATTACAAATGCGTCGCACTGGTCGAAGGCACCAATATCGTGCGCCGCGAACTCGGCCTCCCCGAAGCGCATATCCGCGCCGCCGACCCTCGCCTCTATTTCGCGAGCGCTGCCGGCGGCGAGGGGAAAGCATGATCGGGCAAAACTTGTCGTGGCCGGAGGCCGGCAACCTCCTCTGGCCTTGCTTTATTAGTTCGGAAGACCGGCTTTGCGCAGACCGGCGAAATAAGTGCGCTCCGCAAGGGCGCACACCGCCGGCTCCCCCCAAGAGGTGATAGCCCGGACCAGGGCAATGCTCGAGTAGCGCTCGTCCCCGACGAGCCTGCGCGCCTCGGCGAGCTCGGCGGCGGCCATCTCGATGTCGCCCTTTAGGGCATACGCGGCGGCCAAAAAGGTACGGAACTGCGGATGCGCCGGCGTGGCGCTGCGCGCCTTTTCGTACCAGATGATCGCCTCTTCGGCGCGTGACTGCAGTAGATGCGCGGACCCAATCCGGGAATAGAACAGCCCGATCTGAGGATCGCGTGGGCTGAGCCGGATGGCTTGCTCCTGGCCAGGGATCAGCTGCTCGATCGAGCCGGTCATAAACTTGCACCAACCAAGATGCGAATACGAATGCGCCCAGTTGCGATTGAGCGCGATCACCATTTCGTATTCGGGAATGGCGTCGGCGTATCGGTGCTGAGCGCGCAGCACCTGGGCTTTCGCGAAATGCGCGATGGTGCTGCGCGGCAGCGCCGCCAAGGCCCGCTCGGCCAGTTCTTGCGCGCGCGCTATATCGGCTGATGCGGTGGGCGCCATGAAATCGAGGACCCGGGCGGTCAGCGCGATCGCCAGCCAACTCTGAGCCGCCGCGGATTGCGGATCGAGCACCCAGGCTCGCTCGAACAGCGCAATCGCCTCCGCACGGTTTTCCCGCGATGGCGGCTGCAACCGCACGGCACGGCCGCGCAGAATGTAATCGCGCGTGTCGGGGCGCTCGATTGGCCGCGCAGCCTCGGCCTCGATCAATTCGAGATCGAGCGCTACTGCAATCCGGCTCGTAATCTCGTCTTGCAGGGCAAACAGATCCCCGGCGTCGCCGGTGAAGCGCTCCGCCCAGAGATGCACATCCGTTTCGGCATCGATCAGCTGTGCCGTCACGCGGACCTGACTCTCCGACCGTTGGACCTCTCCCTCCAGCACATAGCGTACGCCAAGCTCGCGGCCGATCTGCTTTGTTTCGATCGGCCTGTTCCGGTACGTGAAAGCGGTGTTGCGCGAGATGACGAGCATGTCAGGGATGCGCGAGAGATCGGTCGTGAGATTTCCGGTGATACCGTCGGCAAAATATTGTTGTTCAGAATCGTCGCTGAGGTTCAAAAAAGGCAGCACGACAATCGATGGACGGAGCGCCTCCGCGGACGCCGCGGCGATCGCGCCGCGGTCGGCCGGACGGGTGGTCACCGCTTGCGCCGCGCGCCAGGCGCGCAGCAGCGGGCCCGATCCCCCTCCGACCTGGCGCAGGGAACGCAGTCCGGCTTCGTATTGCTGTCGGATCTCTCTGCTGCGGCCGGAAGCTGCGAGCGTCTCGATCAGGCGAGCCCAGGCGGTCTGATCAAAGGGGTCGAGGTGCACCAGCTCGCGCGCATAGGGCAGCGCCTCTTCGGGCGATGCGCTCAGACGTTCGATCAACGAGCCCAGTATCTTTGCCTGCAGTTGGCGCGCGTCTTCGCGCATTCCGAGCAGCCATGTGTGAAAATCGCTGTTCTCCGGCAATTCGAGATCGGCGAGGAGCGGGCCGCGAAAGAACGATGCGGCGCGCGCAAGATTGCCGGTCGCGGTAGGCTTTTCCTCGGCGCAGACCTGCGCGGAAAGGAAATCGACGTCGAGCCCCTCGCCGCGCAGCTCCACGCTCTGGCGATCCGCCAGCAGGCGGGGGAACGCGGGATCGTCGACCAACGGGCGGATCTTGCTGAGGCTCCAGCGTAACGAACCCCGGGGATCGTCCGGAACATCCCAAAACATCTCGCAAAGCTGCTCGCGCCGGTGTGGGTGCCGGGTCAAAGCGAGGTAGGCCAGCAGCGCGCGCGTCTTGCGTGAAGGCGGCAACGCCGTGGCCGTGCCGCCGCGCAGCACCTGAAGGTCACCGAGGACCTTGATTTCCAGCACGGCGGCTTTCCTTGCAGCAACCGGGGGGAGCAAGCGACCCGGACGATTATCCGGCAAGCAGGCAATCTCGACAACTTTCCACGGCGGGTAACACGCCGGCACAAACGATGGGGTGAGAGTCTCCGAAGGACGGGGACGCCTTAACGCCCCGCTGGTTGAGGGGAGTTTCACTCATGAGCGCCATTCCGACCGAGCGGTACGCCCGCTGCATTCGGGCCTCTAAACGGGTGTACTGGGATATCGATGAGGATGTGATCCGTGGCCGCCGTTTCGATCTGGCCGACAAATTTCTGCCCGACGGGCTCACGCTCGCGGAGCGGTTCACGACCTTGTCGCCCCGCGAAAAGCGGTTCGTTAGTCAGATCCAGGGGCGAACCTACGCCAACATCTTCGGTCTGGTCGAGCGGTTCATCAACGCCAAGGTTCTGGAACTATGCGGCGATTATGTGCTCGGCGACCAGGTCGCGCTCGAAGCGATGGTGCGATTCAGCGACGAGGAATTGAAGCATCAGGCGCTGTTCCGCCGCATCGAAGCGATGATGGGCGAGGTTTTGCCGGACGGCTATCACTTCGATTTTGTTCCGGAGTCGGTTGCCCGCGCCGTTCTTGGCAAAAGCACCTGGGCGGTGTTGCTGCTGACCCTCGATATCGAGCTGTTCACTCAGCTGCATTATCGCCAGAGCATCGATCCTGACACGCAGCTTTCCACGCTCTTCAAGGATGTCTTCCTCTACCACTGACGATTTTATCGACCTGGTCGCTGCAGTCGACGCCATTGTGCGGGAGCGGGCGGGCGGCGATGCCATCTACTTCGCGGCCAATTGCGGCCGGGCCGTGCGTCCCGACGAGGCGCGGGCGATCGAAGCCGGCTTTCTTGCGGCTTACCGCTGGCAATACATCCACTCGGGCGCCGCGCATCCGCATTTCGGCAGGGTGCTGTCCGGGCTGATCACCGAACCGCAGAGCCAGCGCATTCAGGCGGCGCTCTCCACCCTTCGATAGCTGCCGTCGAACTTACCGATAACCAAGCAAACAGGAGCATCATCATGGACGGTAATACCACTGCGATTGCGCCGAAGGTTGTCAACGGCATCAATCTCGACGATTTATTCGAGCTGATCGGGCGTGTCAGAAGCGAGCCCGCGACCGGCAAGACGAAATGGCGGGTCGCCACGACGTGGCAGGGGCAGACGCGCAGCCGCGCTGAAGTGGAAGGCTTCGGCATTGGCGGGGAGCTCGTGCGGCGCCCCTTCTCGATCGATATCGACGAGCCATTAGAGCTCGGCGGCTCGAACCGCTTCGCCAACCCGCAGGAACACCTGATTGCTGCGCTCAATGCCTGCATGACGGTCGGCTACGTGGCGCAATGCGCGGTACGCGGAATTACGCTCGAGAGCCTCGCGATCGAGACCGAGGGAGAGATCGATCTCCGGGGCTTTCTCGGGATCGATCCCGCGGTGCCGCCCGGATACGAAAACCTGCGTTACACGGTGCGCATCAAGGGAAACGGCACGCCGGCACAGTTTTACGAGATTCACGAGGCCGTCGCCGCGACCTCGCCCAATTTCTACAACCTGTCCCGGCAGGTGGCTCTCAAACCGACGCTCGTTGTCGAGTAAGATCCCCGAGCGAGTAACGACGCTGCCGCATGGCCATGCGGCAGCGTCTTGCTTTGCAATGCCTTCCCAAGCCAGCCGTCCCCGAAGCGGACGAGTGGGCGCGGCGTAGTCGCGCTAAAGCTCTGCGTATTTTGTGCAGCGGGCGACGATCTGGCGGAATTTGTCGTTGGCGTCCTGCCAGGCACGGTCTGTCGAGATTCCCATGACGGTCGCCGGCGTGTAGCCGCCGGCGAGCTCCGCCTTGATGCAGGCCGTGTAGGCCAGGATTTTCGGCTGCATTGCTTCGCTCTCCGGATTGCCGCCGTTCTTGCGGATGATCAAGGCAGCACGGACAAAGCTGCTGTCCTCAATCCGGCATCTCTGCATGATCCGGTCGATTTTGTCGTCGCCGCGCGCCCACCAGCGCTCCTTCGGCACGGCGGCGAATTGCTCCGGCGTGTAGCTCTTCTCGACCTCGATATCGAGACAGGTGCAGTAGCTCATCATGCGCGGCCGGAGCGTCACATCGCCGGTGCCGGCCTCCTCGCGAAACGATTGGCCGGCCCGGTTCCAGCAGGCGTCGAACAGAGTATCGCGCACAGCACGATGATAGGCTTGCAGGTCCGCCCGCTCGGCATCGCCCTGCTTTATCTCTTGCACGATCTGATGGGCGCCGCCGAACAGCAGCCCAACAAAGGCGAGCCACAGCACCGCATAGCGGCGCGGGTCGCCGCACCAGGCGACCAACGGGCTCGGCTTCGCCTGCGCTGCGGTGCTGCGCTGCCAACCGACAATCGTGAACATCGCGAAAAAGCCGGCCGGGATCGCCGCAGCCAGCAGCACCATCCAGGCAATCGCCGCGCCGGTGACGTTGCCGGAAACGAGATAAGCCGCCCACAACAGCAAGCCGCCGATCCCGGCCATGACGACGCTCACAATGGTGCGGATCGTGTACCAGATCGGGTCCATGTTGCTTCCTGTCTGCGGGCAAGGTGCTTCGCGCCGACCCTAGGGTACAATCCCGATTGCGGCAAATGCCGAAGGGTTGCTCAACGTGAACGCGAAGGCCGTACTCATTTGCGCTGTCGGCATGGCCGCAGTGCCGCCGGCATTCGGTGCGGATGTCGCCGCGCTCGAGATGCCCTGCAATCAGCTCCTTCCCGACGACCCGGACCTCCGGCTGGGTCAAGTGATCGGTGCGGGACCTGTCGGCGTTTTAACGGATGGGCCGAATTGTCCCGGACCTGCCGTGGCCTGCCGCACAAAGGCCTCGGCTCGGCCAGGCCAGAATTTGCTGCTCGGCCGGTCGCGCGCGGATTATATCTGCGCATTTCTGGGGAGATCCTCGACGCCGAAGGCGAGGCGTATTGGCCCGGCAAGAATGTCATGCCCGCTAATGAAGGCGCCTTTGCGGGAACCGCGAAGCCAGCCGGAAATCGGCTGCATTTCGGCGATGGCGCGCCAGGCTGCGAGGTCGACATGGCGCTCGCTGGATCGTTCTTGGTCGTCACGGACAATCACGGATGCGGCGGACACAACGTGTCCTTCAGCGGCATCTACACCCGCCGCGGAAGACAGCAAGCTCGCTAGCGGCTCACGCGGCCAGTTCGAGGATCTCGCGGACCTGCGCCGGTCCGGCGATCGGGCGCGGGTTCTTCGGCACCCACGGCGTGCTCATCGCCTGCTCGGCCATCCTGTCGAAGCTCTCCGGCCCGATCTTCACCGTGCCGAGGCTGCGCGGCATGCCGAGCCCGGCGATGAAGTGGTCGAGCACATCGGCGGCATCCTCGCCGGCATGCCCCATCGCGGCGGCGATCAATGCCTGGCGCGCCGCATTGACCGGCTTGTTCCAGCGCATCACCGCCGGCAGCATGATGCACGACGTATGCCCGTGCGGGATGTCGAACATCGCGCCGAGCACATAGCCGATGCCGTGGCTTGCGCCCATCGGCACCCCGCCGGCGAGTGGCCCCATCGACAGCCATGAGCCGAGCTGGCATTCGAGCCGCGCATCGATGTCGCCGGGATCGGCCTTGACCCGCGGCAGCCCGCGCGCGAGGAGCGACAGCCCATGCAATGCCTGCGCATCGGCATAGGGGTTGGCCTCGCCGGAGCAAATGCCCTCGACGCAATGATCGACGGCGCGGATGCCGGTCGAGAGCCATAGCCATTCCGGCGTGTGCACCGTGATCGCCGGATCGAGCATGACCGCGCGCGGGATGATCAGCGGATGCCGGAACAATTCCTTGACCTTGCGGCGCTCGTC
>VAZF01000504.1 GCA_005888425.1 Alphaproteobacteria bacterium | reverse complement strand
CCGCGTGGGTTGTCATGTCAGCAAGCAACGTCCGTTTGAACGGCACCTGAACGGCGTAGAGAACACGCGCCTTGTCTGCCGGAACGTCGCCGGCAAAGTCCCGCAGGAATGCCTCCTCGTTCAGCCTTCCATAATCGCCGGACCAGACAATGCCAGCGGAAGCCGGCGGCGTAGGAAACCGCTGCGCTAGCGCCGTGTAATCCTCGCCCGCATCAGGCGCGCGCGCCGCGACATAGACGAGGGCCGAAACCTTGGGGTCTATGCCGGCTTCGGTAACGATCATGCCAGCAAAGGAATGAGCGACCAGTACGGTCGGGCCGTCCTGCAGAGCCAAGGCGCGCTGCGTTGCCTCCACACCTGCCTTCAGTGTCGTCAGCGGGTTTTGCACGGACGTGACCTGCATACCCTTCGATTGCAGTCGTGCGATGACCTCGGACCAGCACGAACCGTCAGCAAAAAGCCCGTGCACAAGAACGACGTTCCGGACCTTAGGCGCGGGCTGCGCATAGGCGGCGCGTTGAAGTAGGGATCCTGCCGAGCCGGCGGCCACCATGCTTACGAAGGTGCGACGGTCCATCGGATTATCTCCTGCTCAGGGCTCCGGCTTATCGCGACCTAGCCACTCGGTTGCGAGCCCGCCGGTCCCATAGCAACAACAGGATCGTGATGCGATCCTGCGCGCGATTGTCATTGCCGGGCATCGGCGCAGGCTCCTTACTGTGACACTGATCGGAATGACCTCTATCCACCCCGTCCGACCGCCTTTCAGGGCCGCTGGATGTGTACTTCAAAGCGTGATCCGCTCCCGAAAACCGTGCGCCTGTTGACTCATTCCTCGCAGGCCCAGTGATATTGGAATCTACCTTTTCGGGTGTAGCCCTGCTCCCAAACGTAGTGAGCCGGTGTTCCGGTGCCGTTGTACCCTGGGCAGGGCGCGCCCTCGGCCACGACGTTGGTGTCTACCGGCGGTGGTAACAAATATGGTTCGGCCGCAAAAGCCGAAGTGAGGGGTGCGGCCGTCAACAATGCGACGGCAGCAGCACGAAGCGCAATGTGTCTCACCATATCCTCCGTTGGCGCGGCAAAAGAGACGGCCAGGGGGCGGTCGCGCCTGACTGTCAGCGGCTCAAGCTCACCCATCGCATCAAGGCTTGGTCCTGCGTGGCGCGATCATTCTTCCGCGATAGGATTGCGGCGCGTCGCACGCACTCCTCTTGGCTGCCGACATAGCGCACGAGGCCATCGACGGCGAAGGCAAAGCGCCCTTTATCGAGCGGCTGGATGACGACATCGCTATGGGTCGCGCTTTCCATCGAATGCCTCCATCCCGGACCAATATCGGTTCGGGAAGTCGAATATGGGCGGTCCAGGCAAAACAAATTGGCTCAACTGGGTGGGAATTCGGCCATATCCAGGTTTGGCCGGGCACCGGATTCCCGGCGTAATCTCCGGGTTGCGCTAAACTCCAGCGGCTCGCGCCGTAGAATGACCGCGGCTTGTGAGGACACGCCGCAGATCGCAACGGATGCTGCTACCCGGGAGGCGCGAAAGAACAGACCGCTCGCCCGGCTCTTCTGCGAGTGCTTATTTCATGTCGGAGATCCCGACGGCCCGATCTGACAGCGAGCTTGGTCATGAGCGAAACGCTTTCCGCCGACGACCCTTACGCCCGCACCGCCCAAGTTTACCCAAAGCTTCCAGCGGAGTTGATCGCGCGGGTCGGCGCGTACGGCGCGGAGGAGCTGATCCGCCCCGGCCAAACCTTGTTTCACCGCGGCGATCGCCGCGCCGATTTCTTTCTCGTCGTCGAAGGTGAAGTCGCGATCACCCGGATGGGCAGAGATGGCGGCGAGGAAACCTTGACGGTGCATCGGGCTGGGCAATTCACCGGTGAACTGGATCACGTCAGCGCACGTGCCGTGCTCGTCACCGCGACAGCCCAGAGCGACGGACGGGTCATCCGGGTCCTGAACAGGGATGTGAGCCACATGATGGCGTCTGAGCCGGATCTCGGCGAGATCCTCATGCGAGCCTTCATTCTGCGCCGGATGGGCTTTCTTCACCATGGTCAGGGCGGGATCGTGCTCGTCGGTCCTGCCAATCACGCCGACACGCTGCGCCTAGAGCGCTTTGCCGTCCGGAATGGCTATCCGCTTCGGCTCGTCGATAGTGGCGCCGATCACGAGGCGCTCGCATGGATGGAGCAATACGGGTTTTCTTTGCGCGATCTCCCGGCGGTTATCACGCCCGACCGCGCGGTATTGCTCAATCCGGCAACGGCAGCGCTCGCCGATCGGTTGGGGCTAACCGAGCGCTTCGATCCGGAGGAAGTGTTTGACGTGGCCGTGGTCGGCGCTGGCCCGGCGGGTCTGTCCGCTGCAACTTACGCTGCATCCGAAGGCCTCCGCACGGTGATCCTCGAAGGAGTGGCGCCGGGCGGCCAGGCGGGCATGAGCTCGAAGATCGAGAACTATCTCGGATTTCCGACCGGGATCTCGGGGCAGGCCTTGGCGGGCAGGGCCCAGGTGCAGGCGCAAAAGTTCGGCGCGCGGGTGGCCGTGTCGCGCATGGTTGTGGGGCTTGACTGCGACCAGCACCCCTACCGCCTGCGGCTGGAGGACGGTCAATCCGTGCGCGCCAAGGCCATCGTTGTGGCCTCGGGCGCCCGCTACCGCAAGCTCGATGCCCCCCGCTACAACCAGTTCGAAGGCCAAGGCATCCACTATGCCGCGACTGCAATGGAGGCCCAGCTGTGCGGCGGGCAGAACGTGGTGGTGGTCGGTGGCGGGAATTCCGCAGGTCAGGCGGCCATGTTCCTGTCGCGCACGTCCGGTCACGTGCATCTCCTGGTGCGCGGCGAGGGATTGGCCGCGACGATGTCGGACTACCTGATCCAGCGAATCCAGCAGTCGCCCCGTATTACCCTTCATCCGCATAGCGAGGTGACAGCTCTCAGGGGTGAGGCTCTGCTGCGCCAGGTAGGCTGGACTGACCGGCGCTCGGGAGTAGAGTCGGTTATCGACTCCCCGGCCCTATTCGTGATGATCGGCGCCGAGCCTAATACCGAATGGCTGAACGGTTGCATCGCGCTCGACGACAAGGGTTTTGTGCTGACCGGCGCGCAAGCACGCGCGTCGTCAGCCTATGAAACGGAGCGACCGGGAGTCTTTGCGGTCGGCGACGTCCGTGCTGGGTCGGTGAAGCGCGTGGCCGCGGGGGTTGGAGAAGGCTCGGTCGCCGTCCCGGCCATCCACCATTATCTGGAGAATCTGGATCATTCGCGTCGCGACGGCGCTTCCTGAGCTATTTTCCGCTCCTCGGTCCGCGTCAACCTGAGCAACGGCCGAAAAGGGGCATCAAGAGCCTTTGGAGGCCTTCCCTTGACGTGAACAAATAGAGAACATATCTATCAAGGATGGCCGATCCTCATTCCCCGTTAAATGGCGAAAAATTCCCTGTTAGCAGGGAATTTCGGCGCGCCGATCGGGGCGGTGGACGGGGCCGGCATCGGCGCGTTCGCTGCTATTCGCTGCATTTCGGAAGCGGAATTGAGCAATTTCAATCGCTTGGTCCTGATCTTTTGCGTGCCGCGCGCGCCCCCGCGCGAGGCGTCCACAGAGCCGCGCCGATCTTTCGCTCGGCCGAACGCATCGGCTCCGTTGACGGCCGGGCCGAAGCCTCGCTAGACCCTGCCATCCAGGCAAAGGGCGGATGACATGAGCGCAGCGGAAAGACCAGCGGATAACTCGGCGGAACTGACGGACGGCTTTCACCTCGTCGTCGATGCGCTAAAGCTGAACGGCCTCGACACGATCTTCGGCGTCGCCGGCATCCCGATCACCGATCTGTTGCGTTTGGCACAGGCCGAGGGCATCCGCTATTACGGCTTCCGTCACGAGCAATCGGCCGGCAACGCTGCCGCGATCGCCGGATTTCTGACGCAAAAACCGGGCATCTGCATGACCGTCTCGGCGCCGGGCTTTCTGAACGGCGTCGTGGCGCTCGCCAATGCGACGACAAACTGCTTCCCGATGATCCTGATCAGCGGCTCCTCCGACCGGTCGATCGTCGATCTCGAGCAAGGCGATTACGAGGAAATGGACCAGCTTGCGGTCGCCCGGCCGCACTGCAAGGCGGCCTACCGCGTCAACCGCCCGCAGGACATCGGGATCGGCTTGGCGCGGGCGATCCGCGCCGCCGTGTCGGGCCGTCCGGGCGGCGTCTATCTCGATTTGACGGCGGAGGTGCTCGGATCGGC
>VAZF01000503.1 GCA_005888425.1 Alphaproteobacteria bacterium | reverse complement strand
GATATCGAACGGCGCGGCCAGTTCCGAGACGAGCAGATCTTCGCCGTCGAGCCGCGTCAGCACCGCACGCCGCACCGGATCGGCAAGCGCGGCGAAGACGCGGTCGAGCACCGCTTCCGCCGACCTTTCCGCGGGATCGAGAGGTTCGATCGCTGCCATGTCCGCCAACATACTCAACAATCATGTTGATAGTCAACTGATCCATTGAATGTGGGAATACACTTAGCCGTCGTCCCGGCGAAGCCGGGACCCACCCTTCAAACTCTCCACAAGCTGAGAAGTGGGTCCCGGCTTTCGCCGGGACGTGAATGGGGCGCGCTGTCGATCATCAGTTGTGGCGCCGGCTGCGCCCGCGCGGCTAAGCTTTGCCCATCGGGGCGAGGAGCGGCGCGATGCAGAAATGGCGGATCGGCAAGGTCACCGTGACAAAAATTGTCGAATTGGAGGTCACCGGCGGCAGCCGCTTTATCCTGCCGCAGGCGACGTATGAGGAGATCCTGCCGATCGAATGGATGCAGCCGCATTTCGCCGATGAACGCGGCCGCCTCAAGATGAGCATCCACGCGCTCGTCGTCGAAACCCCGGACCGGCGCATCGTCGTCGATACCTGTCTCGGCAACGACAAGCAGGGCCGGCGCATCCCGACCTGGAACAATCTGCAAGGCCCCTTCCTCGCCGATCTCGCTGCCGCCGGCTATCGGCGCGAGTCGATCGATACTGTCCTGTGCACGCATCTCCATGTCGATCATGTCGGCTGGAACACGATGCTGGCCGAGGGCAAATGGCTTCCGACGTTTCCACGGGCGCGCTATCTGATGGGGCGGGTCGAGTTCGATCACTGGCAGAGCCAGCACGAGCGTGAGATCACCTTGGTGCCGACAATCGGCCACACGCCGGGCCATGTCAGCGTCTTGATCCGGTCCGAGGGCGAGGAAGCGCTGATCACCGGCGATTTCATCCACCATCCCTGCCAGATCGCGCATCCGGAATGGTCGTCGACCGCCGACACCGACCCGGAGGCGGCGCACCGGACCCGCGACCGAATGCTGAAAGAACTCTCCGAGCGCCCGGTGCTGGTGATCGGCACGCATTTCGCCGGCGCGACCGCCGGCCGTATTCTGCGCGACGGCGACGCCTACCGCCTCGCGGTTTGAAGCAAAAGGAATTTGCAGGTGACGGAACGCATTTTCGACGGGCTCAAGGTCATCGATTGCGCGAGCTTTATCGCCGGGCCGGCGGCGGCGACAATCATGTCGGATTTCGGCGCCGAGGTCGTGAAGATCGAGCCGCCCGGGATGGGCGATCCGTATCGCCGGCGCGCGGTCCCGAACCCAAGGAACCCGCTCAACCCAGGTTTCCTGTTCGACACCCGAAACAAGAGGAGCCTCGCGCTCGATCTGCGCACCGCGGCTGGCCGCGCGGTGCTCTATCGGCTGGTCAAGGAGGCCGACGTCTTCATCACCAACTACCCGCCGCCGGCGCGTGGACGGCTCGGCATCACATACGACGACCTCAAGCATTTGAACGAGGGGCTGATTTACGCCTCGTTCACCGGCTATGGCGAGACCGGCCCCGAGGCAAACAAGCCCGGCTTCGACGCGACCGCGTGGTGGGCGCGCACCGGCCTCATGGACCTCGTGCGCGCCGGCGAAGAGGTGAACCCGGCGCGCTCGCTGCCCGGCATGGGCGACCACCCCTCCGCGATGGGCACCTATGGCGCGATCGTCACCGCCCTCTATCAGCGCGAGAAGACCGGCAAGGGCAATTACGTCGGATCCTCGCTGTTGGCGAACGGGTTGTGGGCCAATGCGTGCTCCGTGCAGGCGGCATTGTGCGGTGACGAGGTGCGGCCGCAGCCGCCCCGCCACGAGGCGCTCTCCGCGCTGCGCGTCCATTATCAATGCCGCGACGGCCGCTGGCTCCTGCTGTCGATCGCCGCCGACGAATGGCGTTGGGAGAAGTTCAAGACCTGCTTCGACGCCCCGGTGCTCGAGGCTGAGCGTTTCGCGACCAATGCCAGCCGCGACAAGCACGCGCGTGAATTGGTGACGATCCTCGACAAACTGTTCGCTGAGCACGACCTTGCGCACTGGCGCAAGAAGCTCGACGAGGTCGGGCTGATCTTTGGTGTGGTCGGCCGGGTCGACGATATTCGCCATGACGAGCAGGTGCTGGCTGCCGGTTTCTTGAAGCCCTATGCCGATGACCCGCAGCTGTGGACGATCGACAGCCCCTTCTTCCTCGCCGGGCAGGAAAAGGTGCCGCCGCGTCGGGCCCCCGGGGTCGGCCAGAACAGCGATGAGGTGTTGCGCGAATACGGCTATTCCGACGAGGAGATCGCCGCGTTGCGCGCCGATGGGGTAGTCGCGTGAGCGGGAACATGACCGCCGCCGAGCGCCTTTTAGCGCTGCTCGATCATCTCGGGATCGGCAAGGCGCATGTCGCAACGCAAATCCCGGCCGATATCGCCGGCCTTACCACGCAACATGCCGAACGGCTCGGCGGGATCGTGCTGTGTACGCCGGTGCGGCTCGATCCTGCGCCGTTCGCGGCGCTCGCCGAGCGCGTGCTGATGATCTCCGGCGAATACGGCCCGACTTTTGAGGTGTGCCTGCGTGCCGCCGACCGGCTCCCCGGCGCCGAGCGCACCGTGCTCGACAGCTACGAGGCGTTGGGCTGGTCGGATGTTGGCGCCGACCGCAGCGCCGAGATCGCAGCCGCGATGACCAGCTTTTTGCTGCGATACACCGCCGAGAAGCCGCGAGCAGCGACCGCCGAAGGGAGCCATGCCGGCATCTCGTACAAAATCGAGGGCAGCGGCCCGGCATTGTTGCTGCTGCCGTTTTTTCTCGCGCCGTCGCAATGGGCGCCGGTCATCCCGGAGCTGGCGCGGCATTTCACCGTCGTGACGTTGGGCGGGCGGCATCTCGGCGGCATCGCGGCGCTCGAAGACCGCGCCAGCATGCCCACCTATCGCGCGATGTTCCGCACGCTGATCGACCTGGTCGCACCCAAGCCGGGCGAAGCGATCCTCGATATCGGCTGCGGTGCCGGCTCGCTTGACCGGCTGCTGGCGCAACGTCTAGGTGACGCCAATCCGATTACCGCGATCGATGTCAACCCGTTCTGGCTGCGCGAGGCCGAGGCCCTGGCGGCCGAGGACGGGGTGGCTGGGATGATCCGGTTCGTGCCCGGCAATGCCGAGGCGGTGCCGTTCCCGGACCATTCCTTCGACGCCGTTTTTTCCGTGACCGTGCTCGAGGAATGCGACGCCGACCGGGCGATTGCCGAGATGATCCGCGTCGTGCGGCCCGGCGGCCGCATCGGCATCGTCGTGCGCGCCGTCGACCTGCCGCAATGGTGGAACCTCGACCTGCCGGAGCCGATCCGCCGCAAGGTGACGCCACCGCCGCAATCGGTGGCCGCAAAGGGCGTCGCCGATGCCAGCCTCTACCGGCGCATGCGGCGAGCGGGGCTCGAAGACCTCACCTGCTTCCCGACGCTCGTCACGCTCGACCGGCCGGATGGGCCGATCTGGCGTTACCGCGAGGACCACGTCCTCTCGTTGCTCGATCGAGAGGAGCTGACGATCTGGCGCGCGGCCCGCGACAAAGCCGAAGCGGACGGGCTGTTGATGATGGCGCATCCGCTGCACGCCGCGGTCGGCCGCAAGCCCAATTCCTGAGCGGGATGCGTCCAGCCTGCGCTAACTATCCGCGCGGCGCATTGCCACGCTGTTCCAAGTCGCTCGCAGTTGCGTCGAGCTCATCGGCCAGTCGTCGCAGATGGTCGGAAATATCGGGGGCCGATTCGGCCAAGTCCCTTAGTTCCTCTGCACTTCTGCGCAGAAAATCGATAGTTTCTCGCATAGTGCCTATACAAACAGGCGAGTGTCACGGCAAGTTTCGCGCCGCGCTCTTTTCTATCTCGGCTGCCTGTTCGTCGAACTCGCGCGCCAATTCGAGCAGATTTTTGGCGACCGTTTTATCGGTGGTCTGGCGCGCCAAACGGCGGCAGCGCGCCGCCTTCTCGCGATAGCCGCGCGCCAACTCTTTCGGATCGGTCATGCGGCGGGGGCGCGGCTCAGTAGAGGCCGCCGCTGCCCGGGCCGGGCTTGATGGGCGGCGGCTTGTCGGCAGCTTCGGGCGATGCTGGCTTGGGGTCCGGCAACAGCGCGATCGGTGTACTCGGGGCGGCGGGCGCTCCCGGTGGGGACGCAACCTCGATCGCCGGACCGAGGGGCGG
>VAZF01000502.1 GCA_005888425.1 Alphaproteobacteria bacterium | reverse complement strand
GAACTGCAAGCCAATTACCGGAGGCGGCCGAGCGCGACACTGGCGCGCATGATCGAGCAGCTCAAGGCCGAGCTCGCGTTCCGCAAAGAGCGCTCCTCCTCCTGAGGGATTCCAACCGCATGCGGGAAACGGTTGCCGGCGCGCGACGCCACATTCATTCTGCGAGCGGTTAATACGCGTACGTGGGGAGACCGAGAATGCCCGAAATTACGGGAGACAGCGCGGAGGCCATCGCGCTGGAGCTATTAATGACAGTCGCCCGAGCCGAAGGGGTTCAACTCGATAAAGAGAAAGGCGGCTGGTCGAGAGAAAAGATCCTTGTCACTTACCGGCAATGCCTCGCCGCGGTCAAAAGCGGGCCGCAGGAGGCGGCACCGCTTCGGCAAGTCAGTTAGGGCGAGCGCGCTCCTCGCCGGCCGCTTCGGACCGGTCATCGTTCCCAACGACTCAGCCTCGACCTATCCTCCGGGATAGGACGATTGACCCTCTGCACAGATTTGCAGCATAAGGATCGGCTGTCGCGGGGTGGTGTACCCGCCCGGGTGCCCCTAGGAAGCCCCACGACGGCCGGTCGGGCCGGCACCTCCTGGGTATCCGGCCCGACTGTTTATTGGACGCCGCCGCGCGATTCATCCCTACCTGCGCGCCGCCGCCGAATCACGCTTGCGTTATCGCGCGCGCTTTGCCGCTCGCCGTACCGGTGTGTGGCGTGGCTTGCCGGAAGCCGTTCGCCGCCGCGCCGTCTTCGGACGGCCCTGCCTCTCGGGCGCGAGAGCGCGGCGCACCGCCGCGGGTTCGCGATCGATAATCTTCAACAGCGCGCGTGCCGGGCCGTGCGGCATCCGCCGCTCCTGCTCCCAATCGCGCAGCGTCGCGAGTTTGAGCGCGAACGCTTTCGCGAACTGCTCCTGCGACAGGCCAAACTTGGCGCGAATCGCCTTGACGTCGGTCGGGACCATGATGCGGACTTTCGGATCGTCGAGCGACCAATCCAAGTCGGGCGCAGCGTCCGGGTTCGCCGCGATTTGCGCGGCAATCTCCTCGTCGGTCAGCGCTCGCAGCGCTTCCCAATCCGGCTCATGTCTCTTCGCCGCGGGCCGCCGCTGCCTTTGCTTCTCGGTAGACATCGCGCTCCCTTCTGCTGGCTCGACGGAGCGAGATGACCCGATACGCTTCGCCGCGCCGCGTGTAGACACAGGTGAACTCGACACCCGCTATCTCTCCGATCGCAATGATCCGAGTCTCGCCATAGTTGAACCGTTCGTCTTGCTGCAGGACGGTAAAGCCCTCCAACAGTGCCTCGGCCTGGGCGAGGGAAACACCATGCACCCGCAGATTAGTGGCTTCCTTCGCTGGATCGAATTCGATCTGAAGCGGCATGATACTACGGCAGTGCCGTATATCCGGTCAATAGCGCAACGGGTCAGGGCATCGCCATGCCGCCATTGACGTGGAGCGTCTGGCCGGTGACGTAGGCGGCTTCGGCGCTGGCGAGATAGACGGCGGCGGGTGCGACATCGTCGGGGAGGCCGAGCCGCGCCATCGGGATCTGCGCCAAGATGCGCGCCTTCTGATCGTCATTGAGCTTATCGGTCATCGCGGTCGCGATGATGCCGGGCGCGATGCAGTTGACCGTGATGCCGCGCGTCGCGACCTCGGCGGCCAAGGATTTTGTCATGCCGATCATCGCGGCTTTGGCGGCGGCGTAATTGGCCTGGCCGGGATTGCCGGTGACGCCGACGACCGAGGCGATCGAGATGATGCGGCCGTGGCGGCGGCGCACCATGCCGCGCAACGCAGCGCGCGTCAGACGAAAAGCGGCGGTGAGGTTCACATCGAGCACCGCCTGCCAATCCTCGTCCTTCATGCGCAAGGCGAGATTGTCGCGGGTGATGCCGGCATTGTTGACGAGGATGTCGAGCTTGCCCATCGCCGCCTCGGCATCGCGCGCGAGCTTGTCCGCGGCATCGGGATCGGCGAGATCGGCGGTCAGGACATGGGTGCGGTCGCCAAGTTGCTGCGCGAGCGCGTCGAGCGCGGCGGTGCGCGTGCCGGCGAGCGCAACCGTTGCGCCGTGACGGTGCAGGGCGCGCGCGATCGCCCCGCCGATGCCGCCCGAGGCGCCGGTCACCAATACCGCCTGCCCCGTCAGGTCGAACATCTTGCCTCTCTCAATCAAATCTCCCGGGGCAGCGCCCCCGGCGAGAGGTTGCGTCGCTTTGCCCGCAATGACAATGAGGCGATCAGCGGGTCAATTTGAACCGCGAGCGGCGAGCGCGGTCTTCGCGGCTGCTGCCAGCAACACGCAGCCAAGGAGCATCTTGAGGAACGTCACCGGTGCATAGGCGACAGCGAGGCCGCCAAAAGTGGCACCGACGATCGAGCCGAGCGCCATTGCCGTCGTGATCCGCTGCGGCCCGCGACCGCGGGGGATCGCATCGGCGCGCCAGAACCGCCACAGGCCCGTTGAGACAACACCGAGCGAGATCAGGATGCTCGCTGAGCCCGCGGTCTTGATATCCGCTCCGAAGATCAGGATGAGCGCCGGTATCAGAAGCTCGCCGCCGGCGACGCCAAGTACGCTACTGACCAGCCCGACGGCGATCCCGATGCCGGCGCCCACGATAAAATGCGCCGTCGCGCTCGCCGGCAACAGGTCGCCCGATTGAAACGGCAGGAACGCTTCCACGATCATCAACAGGCCGAGTGAGGCGAGCAACGCGGCGATCAGTCGGACGAGGTGGCTGTCGCGCAACCGGCTGACGAGATGCGCGCCATAAAAGGCGCTCGCAATGCCGCCGGCAAGCAGCCCAATCATTTCGGGCAAATGTGGCACGACCGACGCGAGCGATACGGCGCGGCTGCGGACCGCCAAAGCAAAGGCGAGCGTGATCAGACTCGTCAGCAAATTCAGCGGCACCGCCGAGCGGGCATCGAAGCCGATCCCGTACATCAGCACTGGCAATCGAA
>VAZF01000501.1 GCA_005888425.1 Alphaproteobacteria bacterium | reverse complement strand
CTGCTTCGCGCCCGATTACAAGACGCTCTATGTCATCAGCACCGGACGCGGACCCGGCGATGTCGGACCCGGCGGGCAGCGTGTCGTCTATGCCTTCGACGTGCAGGACAAGAAGGTCGCGAACCAGCGCCTCTTCAGCGACATGATGCTCGACGGCGTCAAATGCGGCCCCGACGGCATGCGCGCCGATGTCTACGGCAATCTGTGGATCAGCTCGAACGCGCCGTTGGGCTATGCCGGCGTGTTGTGCTTCACGCCGCAAGGCAAGCTGATCGGCCGCATCCGCCTTCCGGAGGTCTGCGCCAATCTCGCCTTTGGCGGCCCGAAGCGCGACCGCCTCTTCATGTGCGCGAGCCAGTCGCTTTATGTGCTGCAGCTCAACACTCAGGGCGCCGCACCGGGCTGAGAATCGGGTTATGCGCGGCGGTAGGCGCGCCTGACGAGCCGCACCAGACCGATCAGGGCGATGACACCGCCGACAATACTGCCGGCAAAGGCAAGCAAGCCAAGAACGATCGGCATCGAATAGGGACCGCGCGCCTCGACGATCCACAGCGGCACCCAGGACGCGATCGCGATAAAGAGGCCGACCGCCACCGCAATCATTGCGGGGCGCCACCGGTGCGCAGCACACGCTGTGCAATCGACCAGCGGTGCACCTCCGAGGGGCCGTCATAGATACGGAACGGACGCACCTCGCGGAACAGCCGCGCGACGATCGTGTCGTCCGTGATCCCGAGCCCGCCCAATACCTGCATGCTGCGGTCCACGACCCGCCAGATCGCTTCCGAGCAGATGACCTTTGCCATGCTCGATTCATGGCGCGCTCGCTCGCCTTGGTCCAAGAGCCAGGCGGTGTGCCAGATCGTCAATCGGCAGGTGTGCAGGTCCATCTCGTTGTCGGCCAGCATAAAGCCGACCCCCTCATGCTCCCCCAAGGGCTTGCCGAAGGCGGTACGGCGGCGCGCGTAATCCGTCGCGATGTCATGCGCGCGTCGGGCCGCGCCGAGCCAGCGCATGCAATGCGTCAGCCTGGCCGGGGCGAGCCGCGCCTGGGCATAGCGGAAGCCCTCGCCGACCCGGCCGAGGACGGCGCTCTCCGGCACGCGCAACCCGTCGAGCCGCACGACGGCGTGGCCGCCCGTCATGTATTGGTCGAGCGTGCCGAGCACGCGCTCGATGTGGATGCCCGGCGCGTTCATCGGTGTCAGAAACATCGTCGCGCCGGCCGGACCGAGCGGATCGCTCTCGTTTTTCGCCATGATGATTGCGAGATCGGCGCCGACCGCGCCGGTAATCAGCCATTTTGTCCCATCGATGACAAAATCGCCGCTGTTAGAGCTTTCGGCCCGGCGCGCCGTGGTTAAGAGCATCGACGGGTCGGCGCCGGCGCCCGGCGGGGGCTCGGTCATCATAAAGCAGGAGCGGATGTCGCCTGCCGCCAAGGGGCGCAGCCACTCCTCCTTCTGCTGCTGGTCGGCGACCTGTTCCAAGAGGTGCATGTTGGCTTCGTCCGGCGCGAAGATGTTCATCGCGATCGTCGCGAGCGGCGCGTAGCCGGCCGCCTCGAAGACGACCGCCTTGCCGCGGTGGTCGAGGCCGAGCCCGCCCCATTCGCGCCCGACATGCGGCGACAAGAGCCCCGCCTGCCGCGCCAGCGCCACCAATTCGCGGCGGAATTCGTCGCTCGGGCCGTGCGGCCCGAGCCGCCGGTCGTTCTCGCGCGGCAGGATTTCCTGGCGCACAAAATTCTCGGTGCGCTTTTTTAATTCGAGCAGTTCGTCTGGGATCGTGAAATCCATGACCGGCTCCGATATTAGGGGGCCGCGGATCGCAGCCGCTCGCGGAAGGCGATGTAGAGGCCCGAGGCAATGATGATCGCGGCGCCGATCCAGGTCCACAGATCGGGAAAATTGCCAAAGATCGCATAGCCCAGGATTGTCGTGCCGATCAGCTCGATGTAGCCGAGCGGCGCGATGACCGCCGCCGGTCCGGACTGAAAGGCACGGATGACGAGGTAATGTCCGGCGCCGCCGAGGAGACCAAGGCTGGCGAACAGCAGAATGTCGAGCGCGCTTCTCGGCATCACGAACACAAAGGGCAGCGTTGCCGTCATAACGAGCGAGCCGAGCAGCGCGGCGAAGATGATGCCGATCGCGGCGTCGTCATAGAAACTGACCCAGCGGGTCGCGATCTGGTACAGCGCGTACGCGCCCGAGGACAGCAATAGCAACAGCACCGCCAGATCGTGCAACCCGGCGCCCGGCCGGATCACCAACAGCGCGCCGGCAAAGCCGATGACTACGGCGCTCCACCGCCGGATGCCGACGCTCTCATGCAGTATCGGCACCGACAGTGCCGTCACGATCAGCGGCGAGGTAAAGCCGATCGCCGAGGCGGTGGCGAGCGGCACCCGTGTTATCGCCACGACAAACATCATGTTGCTGACAAGCATCAGCAAGGAGCGGCCGATCTGGACGGCGGGGCGGCGCGTCGCCAACAGCCGCCGCCCATATTGCGGCAGAAAGACGAGCAGCATGACGAGCAGATGCCCGGTGAAACGCGCCCAGACAATTTGCGCCACGGGGTAATCCGCGCCGAGCAATTTCACGGCCGCGTTCATGAACGGAAACATCGACACGCCGGCGCACATCAACAGGATGCCGCGCAGCGCATCGTGCTGCGAGCGTCCGGCGGATACCGGTAACGGCGTTGCGATAGGTGCGTCGATGGAACGCTGAAAAAAAATTCGCGGCAACATCTAACCGAATTCGACACCCGAAAAAAGGCACCACCGGCGAAAGCCGTGCCTCACGGTAGTTAGCGCACGAGAAGCTGATCGACGAATCCCCGGCTGTGGCGGGGACGCGATTATATTTT
>VAZF01000102.1 GCA_005888425.1 Alphaproteobacteria bacterium | reverse complement strand
ATGGAATCAGGGATGTCGCGCAGCGAGGCGTAGACCTTCTCGCCGAGCAATTCCTGGCCGGCGATGCCGGGGTTGACCGGGATGACCCGATAGCCTTTTCCCTGCAGATATTTCATCACGAAATAGCTTGGCCGGTTCCAGTTGGAGGAGGCGCCGACCATCGCGATGGTTTTCACCCGTTCGAGGATCGCCCGCAGCTGCGCGTCGGAATAGGGGATCGGATCGAGCTGGCTCATAAATCACCGGCGAAAACAGCGTCGCGGATGGAGGCAGTGTAGCGCAGCGGCGCCGCCGCGGGTCAACCGCGCGGCCGGCGCATAAAGCGCAGGAATGCGGGGGTTCGTCCGGCGGCGCGCGCTTTCGCCTCATAGCGCGTCGCCGGCCAGTCCTCCGGGCGCTCGCGCCAATCGGCGGCGCGGCGCGCCAGCCAGACAAACTCCGGATGCGCGAGCGTGTGCTCCAGCATCCAGGCGAGGTAATCGCGGTCGTCGGTTGCGAGACGTAATTCGGCGCTGTCCGTCATCGCCGCCGCGAGGAGGTCGAGCGTCGCCGGCGCGACGAGGCGGCGCTTGTGGTGCCGCCGCTTCGGCCAGGGATCGGGGAATAGAATAAAGACGCGGCTGAGCGATTGCCGGGGCAAGGCCGCGAGCAGCAGCCGCGCGTCATCGGTGAACAGCCGGACATTGCCGAGGCCGCGCCGCGCCACCTCGCCGAGCGCGCGCACGATGCCGTCCTCGAACACCTCGCTGCCGATAAACCCGATCTCCGGGTGCCGCTCGGCCTGGGCGGCAAGGTGCTCGCCGGCGCCGAAGCCGATCTCGAGCCACACCTGAGGGACTGGCTTCGGGAAGAAAGCCCGCGGGTCGATTGGCCCCGCCGTGGAAGGCAGATCGACCGCCAGCTCTGGCAGCAATTCCTCTTGGAGCCGGCGCTGGCCGGGCCGCAGCGGCCGCGCCCGCCGCCGGCCGTAGAGCCGGCCGGGCGGAACGCGATCGGCCAAACCGCTCATCATAAAAAAAAGTTGGTCATTCCGGGGGGTCGAAGACCGCGAGCCCGGAATCCATTTTCCAGAGGCTCGTGTTCATGGGTCCGGGCTCGCCGCTGGGCGGCGCCCGGAATGACATCCCGTCCTAGAACGCGCGGCGCAATTCGCGGACGAGATCGAGCCGCTCCCAGGAAAATCCGCCATCGGTCTCCGGCGCGCGGCCGAAATGGCCGTAGGCAGCGGTGCGGGCGTAGATCGGCTTGTTGAGCCCGAGATGGGTGCGGATACCGCGCGGCGACAGATCCATCAGCTCCTGCAGGATGCGCGACAGCTTCGCTTCGTCGACCTGCCCGGTGCCGTCGAGATCGACATAGACCGAGAGCGGCTTTGCGATGCCGATCGCATACGCGACCTGGATTGTGCAGCGATCGGCGAGGCCGGCGGCGACCACATTCTTCGCCAGATAGCGCGCCGCGTAAGCGGCGGAACGATCGACCTTTGTCGGGTCCTTACCGGAAAACGCGCCGCCGCCATGCGGCGCCGCGCCGCCATAGGTATCGACGATGATCTTGCGGCCGGTCAGGCCGCAATCGCCGTCCGGTCCGCCGATTACGAAGCGCCCCGTGGGATTGATGTAGAAATGCGCCTCGTCGCACATCCAGCCGTCCGGCAGCACGTTTTCGACATGCGGCCGGACGATCGCGCGCACCTCTTCCTGCTCGATGCTCGGATCATGCTGCGTCGAGACCAGCACGGCCGTTGCGCAAACCGGCTTCCCCTTCACGTATTGCAAGGTGACCTGGCTCTTGGCATCGGGGCCGAGCTTGGGCGCCGCGCCCGAATGCCGCGCCTCCGCGAGAGAGCGCAAGATCGCATGCGCATAAAAGATCGGAGCCGGCATAAGTTCGGGCGTCTCGTTGCAGGCATAGCCGAACATCATGCCCTGGTCGCCGGCACCTTCATCCTTATTGCCGGAAGCATCGACGCCCTGCGCGATATCGCTCGATTGCGGGTGGATGAAGCATTCGATCTGTGCCCGCTGCCAGTGAAACCCTTCCTGCTCGTAGCCGATGTCGCGGATCGCGTGCCGCGCCACGTCGATCAGCATCTCGCCGGTGATCGAGGAGGGGCCGCGCGTCTCGCCGGCCAGGACGACGCGGTTTGTCGTCGCCATCGTCTCGACGCCGCAGCGCGCCTGCGGCTCGGCGGCCAGATACGTATCGACGATCGCGTCGGAAATGCGATCGCAAACCTTATCGGGATGGCCCTCAGAGACCGACTCGCTGGTAAAAACAAAATCGTGCGTCGCCAAGGACCTTCTCCCTGTAAAAACAAGCTCCACATATCGGCCGGGCGGCATGAGGCGTGCCATTCCGGTCGAAATCCGACCGGCCCCCTGTCCCGGCGCGTTGTTGTCGAATGCCACGCCGCGAGCGTCAAGCCCGATCTTCCCGGGGTGATAGCCGCTAGCCCGGCTTTCGGTCGAAGGACTATTTCGGTTTAGCCAGGCTGCTCAGGAGTCGGCCCAGCTCTAACATTTTGGCGCGCTCGACCCGGTCGCCGATCGCGCGGAAGGCGTCGAGAAGCCCGATCGCCTCGCGCCGCTGCAGTGGATCCGACTCAAAACCCGCGGCCGGCGGCTCGGCAAACCCGGAACCGGCGCCCGCCTCGTGGTAGCCCTCGAAGAAAAACGGGACATCGACGCCGAGCGTCATCCCCATACGATAGAGCCGGCTCGCGCTGATGCGATTGGCGGCGCGTTCGTATTTCTGAACCTGCTGAAAGGTAAGCCCGAGCGCTTCTGCCAACTTTTCTTGGCTGATACCGAGCTCGGTGCGGCGTTCCTTGACTCGCGCGCCGACATAAATATCGACCGGATGCGGCGCGTCGGCCTTGCGGCGGCCGCGTCCTCCCGGTCTTCGCGATCTCGGCATGACGGCACGCGCGCAGCCAAAGGGCGCGAGCGTGATATTGCATACGATGGTATGAGGTCAATCGCGTCTTACAACCTTAAATGGTAAATCTCCCCTCAGGGTTGCTGCACACTCCACGCCGGTTAGGGCTGGATCAAGGCTGGATCGAGGCGCGCCGGCGAGCCAGGACGGGAACAAGACCGGCGATCAGCAGCCCGAGAAACAGCCAATCGCCGGCCCGAGAATAGGGCGTCGGCGGACCGGCGGCGGGCAGCGGGATATCGGCATAGGTGACGGCATCAAGGCCGGTATGCGCGAGGACCCGGCCCGCCGCATCGACCACGCCGCTGATCCCATTATTCGCGACGCGAACCAGCGGCAGCCCTTCCTCCACCGCGCGGGTGCGGGCGATCGCGAAATGCTGGAAAGGGCCCGAGCTGCGGCCGTACCAGGCGTCGTTCGTCACGTTGAGGATCCAGGCCGGGCGGTTCGCCTCATCGATCGCCGCGGCCGGAAAGATCGCCTCGTAACAGACCAGCGGAGCAAAGCCGGAGAGCCCGGGAAGCGTGATCGTCTGCGGTCCGGGGCCGGCGCTCAAATCGATCGCCCCGACGCTGAGCTGCCGTATCGGCAAGAAATCGCCAAACGGAATGTATTCGCCAAACGGTACGAGATGCGCCTTGTCGTAGCGGGCGCGGATCGCGCCGTCATGGTCGACCGCCTCGATGCTGTTCCACACCTCGGTCACCGGGCCGGGCGGCGGGCTGGCGCGCAGCGCGCCGGCGACAACATAGCCGTCCTTTGGCGCCACCGCGGCGATCGCGTTGCGGTGTACCGCGTCGCGCTCGATCAGAAAGGTCGCGGCCGCCTCCGGCCACAAAATCGCTGCGAGCGGATGCGGGGCGGCGCTGCTGCTCAGTTGGATCAGGCGCTGGAAATTGGCCTCGGCCGCGCCAGGGTCCCATTTGAGCGTCTGCGGGATCGAGGGCTGCACGATCCTCAGCCAGGTCGCGGTCGAGACCGTCGGCAATAGCTGCAGCCGCACCGCGCCGGCCGTACCGGGCACCAGGATCAGCGCCGCCGCTGCCAGGACCGGCATGACCCGCCGCAGCGGCGACAAAGGCAGCAGCGAAGGCGTTCCGAACAGGGCCGGCAGGCTGGCGGCCAGCACGGTCACGAAGCTCAGCCCGTAAATGCCGACCCAGGCAGCGCTCTGCAGCACATACAGCGATCCGGGGAAGCCGCCTGACCAGGCATAGCCGACGAGGTTCCACGGCAGACCCGTGAAGGCATGGCCGCGGCCCCATTCAGTGGCGCTCCAGGCCACCGCGAACAGGCAGAGCCGCGCGTCCGGCGAGAGCCGCAACCGCCCGCTGCCGAGAGCCGTGACAAGCAATGCCGCAGCCGGCCACAACGCGAACAAAGCCGGGAGGCCGAGCACCGCGAACGGCAAGGCCCACCAGAAACTGCTGATGTCAACGAACAGGGCCGCGGCAATCCAGTACATGCCGGCGAGGAAGAAGCCGAACCCGAACACATAGCCAAGCCGCGCTGATGCCCAGATCCCCCGGCTGCCCTCGTCGAGCCACAAAAGCCCCGGAAAGGCGACGAAAATCAGCGGCGTCAGATCGATCGGCGGCAACGCGCCGGCCAGCAGCACGCCCAACAGGAATGCCAGCCCATAGCGGCGCCAGCCGGCAAGTTCCGCGACCTCCTGCGCCAACCGACATAGGGGCGTCTGCATCCGGGCGCCGGGCGGCACGCGCAGGGCCGCGCTCTCGGGCAAGCCGTCACGCACTGGCGGCGCCCTTGCTGCCGTTTGCGGCCGGTGGCAGCCCGCGCACCCGCAGCCGCTTGACACGTCGCGGATCGGCGTCGAGCACCTCGAACTCGATGCCGTCGGGATGAGCGATGATCTCGCCGCGCTTCGGCACACGCCCCGCCAAGGTGAAAACCAGCCCACCCAGCGTATCGACCGCGTCTTCCTCGCCCGGCGGACGCAGCCGAGTTCCATGCTGCTCCTCGATCGCATCGATCGGGATGCGCGCATCGGCGATGATGCTTCCGTCGGGCCGCACGATCAGGACCGGCGGCGCGTCGACATCGTGCTCGTCCTCGATCTCGCCGACGATCTCCTCGATGACGTCCTCGATCGTCACAAGCCCATCGATGCCGCCGAATTCGTCGACGACCATCGCAATATGCGTGCGCGCCTGGCGCATCTGCACGAGCATGTCGAGGATCGGCACCGATGGTGCGACGAACAGCACCTTGCGCAACAGCCGCGACAGCTTGATGGGGCGGCGATCGGCCACGGGTCCGAGCACGTCCTTGACGTGCACAAAGCCGATCACGTCATCGAGCGTCTCGCGATACACCGGCACGCGCGAATGGCCGTGCTCGACCATGCATTTGATGACCTCGGCGAAGGGCTGATCGACATCGAGCGCGACGATGTCGACGCGCGGCACCATGATATCGGCGGCATTGCGGCCATGGCCCTTCAGCACGTTGCCGATCAGCACCCGTTCCTGCGGCGTGATCGGGGTGCCGAGCTCGTCGGCTGCGGTGGCGACCAGCGCGTCGATCGTTTCGCTTTGACCGCGCGGCCGGCGCAACAAGCGAAACAAGGTGCGCAGGCGCGACAGGGACCCCCGTTGCTCGGGATGTTGGGGGTGTTCAGGCTGGCCGTCGCTTGCCGGCGGCTCGGGGTCGCTCATCTAAAAGGGGTCCGGGTTTCCTGCTCACATAATACCACGATAGGGGTCTGGCACCCCCAACCCGGCCAAGATCTCTATCTCGCGTGCCTCCATCGCGGCAGCCTCGGCAGCGCTCTCGTGATCGAGGCCGAGCAAATGCAGCACCCCATGCACCACGAGATGCGAGAGATGATCCGCCAAGGGCTTGTGCTGCTCGGTCGACTCGCGCCTTACCGTCTCAAAGGCGAGCACGACGTCGCCGAGCAATACCGGCATTTGCGAAGCCACCGGCTCGGAGCCGCACTGCGGGAAGGCCAGCACATTGGTCGGCTTATCTGCCGCGCGGTACGTATGGTTGAGATGCCGCTGCTCGGCATCATCGGTCAGCGTAATATCGACGATGAACCGGCTCGGGCCGGCGGCCTCGGCAAGCGTCGCCCCTGCCGCCCGCGCGGCGATCGCCGCCGCCTCGGGACAGAGTTCGAGCCACTCGTTGCAGGAGACCGCCACCTCGACGGATGGCGCGTCGGGCAACTCGCTCATGGCGGCAGATCACCGCGCGCGGCGCGCTCGCGCGCCTCATAAGCGCCGACGATGCGCGCGACGAGCGGATGCCGCACAACATCCTTCTCGGTGAAATGGACGACACCGATATTGTCGAGCCCGCGCAACGCTTCGAGCGCGTCGGCGAGACCCGAGCGTGCGCCGGGCGCAAGATCGACCTGGCTCGGATCGCCGGTCACGACCATGCGCGAACCTTCGCCGAGCCGCGTCAGAAACATCTTCATCTGTACCGGCGTCGTGTTTTGCGCTTCGTCTAGGATGACAAAGGCGCGCGCCAGCGTGCGGCCGCGCATAAAGGCGATCGGCGCCACCTCGATCTCGCCATTGCCGAGGCGTTTGGCGATCTGCTCGGCCGGCAGCATGTCGTTGAGCGCGTCGAAGATCGGCCGCAGGTAGGGGTCGACCTTCTCGCGCAGGTCGCCCGGCAGAAAACCGAGCCGCTCGCCCGCCTCAACCGCCGGGCGCGACAGGATGACCCGCTCGACCTGGCCGCCCATCAACAGATCGATCGCGGCGGCAACCGCGAGATAGGTCTTGCCCGTGCCGGCGGGCCCGAGGCCGAACACCAACTCATGCTCGCGCATCGCCTTGACATAGTCGGCCTGTCCGGCCGATCGCGCCGCGATGCGCCGCTTGCGGGTGCGGAACCCAGCATCTTCGCGCCACAAGCTGAGGCTCTTGTCCTCGCTCTCGGCCTGGGCCATGCGCATCGCCGCCTCGACCGCCGCCATGTCGATCTCCTGGCCGCGTTTCAAGCGCTCGTAGAGCCGCGACAAGGCTAGCCGCGCCACCTCGGTCGCCGAAGCCGGTCCGGCGATTGCCAACCGGTTACCGCGCGGCACCAGCGAGACGCCGAGGTGCCGTTCGATGCGATCGAGGTGTTGGTCGCGCTCGCCATAGAGCAGCGGCAGCAGGAGGTTGTCGTCGAATTCGAGCTGGCTGCGTGCGGCCGCGGCTTCGCCGACGATTTCGCGGGACGCGGCGCTCATGCCGCACACTCTTCTTTCGCCGTCGGCCGCGCGATGATGGCACCCGCGAGGCTGTTCGGCGCGGCGGCATGAATCATGACCGGCATAATCTCGCCAATGCGATCCGGCGTGGAATCGGCGTGCACCGCCTGCAGATAAGGGCTGCGGCCAACCAGCTGCCCCGGATGCCGGCCCGGTTTTTCGAACAGCACCGGCAACACGGTACCGACGCAGCCCTGATTAAACGCGCGCTGTTGGCTCTGCAGCAAATCCTGCAATTCGGCGAGCCGCGTGGCCTTGACCGCCTCCGGCACCTGATCCTCCGCCTCCGCGGCCGGCGTCCCCGGCCGCACCGAATATTTGAACGAAAAGGCCTGCGCGAAACCGATCTCCCGTACCAAATCGAGCGTCGCACGGAAATCATCATCGCTCTCGCCGGGATAGCCGACGATGAAATCTGACGAGAGCGCGAGGTCGGGCCGCGCCTTGCGCAGCCGCTCGACGGTTCGCTTGTACTGGTGCGCCGTGTGGCGACGATTCATCGCCGTGAGCACCCGGTCGGAGCCGCTCTGCACCGGCAAATGCAGAAACGGCATCAGCTGTGGCAGGTCGCGATGCGCCGCGATCAGCGCGTCGTCGACATCGCGCGGATGCGAGGTCGTGTAGCGGATGCGTTCGAGCCCCGGCAGTTCGGCAAGTGCCCGGATTAGCTCGCCGAGCCCCCACTCGCCGCCGTTCGGCCCGCTTGCGCACGCGGCGCCGTGGTAGGCGTTGACGTTCTGCCCCAACAGCGTGATCTCGCGCGCTCCCGCCTCGACGAGGCGCCGTGCCTCGGCGAGGACATCGGCCGCTGGGCGCGAATATTCGGCGCCGCGCGTATAGGGCACGACGCAGAAGGTGCAGAATTTGTCGCAACCCTCCTGCACGGTCAGAAACGCGCTGGTCCCTGGCGCCGCCAGGCGCTCGGGCAGGTAATCGAATTTGGGCTCGGCCGGGAAGCTCGTATCGAGAACGCCGCCAGCCGAATCCGCAAGAGCGCGCGTCACCATCTCCGGGAGCCGGTGATAGGCCTGCGGGCCGAACACGATATCGACAAAGGGCGCGCGCCGCCGGATCTCTTCGCCCTCGGCCTGCGCAACGCAGCCGGCCACCGCGACGAGCATGCGCCCGCCCTGGCGCTCCCGCGCGCGCTTCAGGCGGCGGATGCCGCCGAGCTCGGAAAAGACCTTCTCCGCCGCCTTCTCGCGGATGTGGCAGGTATTGAGGATGACCAGATCGGCGCCCTCTGCGCTCACCGCCGGCATATAGCCGAGCGGCGCCATGACATCGGTCATGCGCGCCGAATCGTAGACGTTCATCTGGCAACCGTAGGTCTTGATAAAGAGGCGCTTCTGCATCGGCTCCTATCGCGAGTTCACCGCCGCGCTGACGGGTAATACATTATCCGGGCCAGCCCATCGCCCGGCTCATCCCCCGTTCATCCCGGGGCAACAGCGGCGGCGTCGGCCGGCGCCGGGCGGCGAGACGGGTCTGCCGGCGCCTTCCTGCGCGGCCGGCGCCGGCCGCTCAATGCCGTGGCGACCCCGCTCTTGACCCGCTCCTCACAATAGCGCGCCAGCATCTTGCGCGAGCCGCAGGCCGCCAAGGTTGTCGGCGGGTGAAACTCGACGACGACCTCGATCCTCCCGAGCCCCAGCACCCGCCACAGATGCGGCGCCATCGCCATCGCTCCGTACCAGGCGAAGAGCGGCCGGTAACGGCGGCCGATCGGCATGCCGTTGACCCTCGTATAGGCAATCGACACGGGCTGCACCGTAACCGGACCCGTTGCCGCGTGATCGGCGACGCTGAACAGCGCGCTCTTGAACGGAAGAACGCGGTTGCCGTCGCCGCTCGTTCCCTCGGGAAACAGGATCAGCGCCTCCTTGGCGGCGAGCCGCGCGGCGATGCTGTCGCGCTGGTCGGCCGTGCTGCGCACCTGCCGGTCGATAAAAACCGAGCGCTGCAGTTTCGCGAGCCAGCCAAACAGCGGCCAGCGCGCGACCTCGTGTTTGGCGATAAAGGAACCGGCGATCAGCGAGCCAAAAATCATGATGTCGAGATAGGAGACGTGGTTGGCGGCAAACAAGACCGGACGCGTCGCCGTCGGCCGCCCGATCCGCCGCACGCGCAATCCGAGGATGTAGCAGCAGCACCGGTGATAAAACCGCGGGAAGCCGACCACCCAGCGCTGCCCCAGGGCAAGGCCGATCGCCTGCACTGGCATCAACAGCAGCGTGAAGGGGAGATAGATCGCCAGGCGCCACAGCCGCAGCGTCGTCGAGCCCATGCGCTCTACGCCGCCCATGTTTCTTTCGATTGCCGCTCGTAGTGGCGGGTATACTTCTCGGTGACGAGGTCGGTCTTGACGACGATGCAGACATCGGTCGTGTTGAACTGCTCGTCGATCACCGCGCCGTCGCCGACAAATCCGCCGAGCCGCAGATAGCCTTTGATCAGCGGCGGCAAGATTGCCAGCGTGCGCATCGGGTCGATTGCCGGGGCATCGAGCCGGCGCATCTCGACATAGCGCTCGGGCAAGGCGCGCGCCCGCAAGGCCGGCGGCGCCAAATGATGGTGATAAAGATAGGAGAGCGGCACCGCCAACGCATCGGGGTCGATCCCCGGCAGGCTGGCGCAGCCGAACATCAGCGCGATCTCGTAATGGAAGACATAGGCGGCGATGCCGCTCCACAAGAGCTGCATGACCGGCCGCGCCCGGTAGCCGGCGTCGACGCAGGAACGGCCGAGCTCGAGGATTTCGCCGGGATAGGCGATCAACGGCCCGATGTCGTATTCGGCGGCCGAATAGAAGGCGCCCAACCGCGCCGCCGCGTCGCGCCGAATCAGCCGATAGGTGCCGACAACAGCATCGAGCCCGGCGCCGCGGCTGTGGTCCAGGACCAACAGGTGATCGCAGATCTGGTCGAACTGGTCGCGGTCGCGGCGCTCGCTTTCCATGCCGGGCAGCGGCCGGGCGCCCATTTTTTCATAGAAGATCCGGTAGCGCAGCGCCTGCGCTGCATCGATATCGGCGGCGCTCTGGGCGAGGCGCACCTCCAGCGGCCCCGAGCTGATGTTGACGACGCGGCTGGCCGGCGCGGCAATCGTAGCACGCAACGGGTTCGCCGCCGGTTCGACGGGCGCCGGGCCCGGCTCGGCGGTACCGGTGATCACGCCGGCGGCCCCCGGCGGCAAAGCGGCGCAATCGCCCGCGGCATGCCCTCATGCCGCGTCGGGTCAAGGTTCTGCATCATTCCTCGCTCGATTTCTCGCTCGACCGGTTCTTGCCGCGCCGCGGCACGGCGTAGAGTTCGAGGCGGTGTCCGACGAGTTCGTAGCCAAGTTCGCCGGCGATGAATTCCTGCAATTTCTCGATCTGCTCGTTGCGGAACTCGATGACGCGCCCGCTCTGCAGATCGATCAGGTGATCATGGTGATCGCTCGGCATCTCCTCGTAGCGCGAGCGCCCGTCGCCGAAATCGTGCCGCGCGAGGATGTTCGCCTCCTCGAACAGCCGCACCGTGCGGTACACCGTGGCGATGCTGATGCGCGGATCGACCTCCGTGGCCCGGCGATAGACCTGCTCGACATCGGGGTGGTCCGCCGAATCTGACAGCACGCGTGCGATTACGCGGCGTTGTTCGGTCATCTTCAGGCCTTTATCGAGACAGAGCTGCTCGAGGCGTGAGATCATCAAATCGCGGTCCGAGCGCGGCTTATCCGGCGGCATTATAGCCGAAACCGGCGATCCGTCCTATCGCGGCGATTACCCCCGACAGAGCCGAACCGTGCGCCTCAAGCGCGACCGCGCCTCGCCCGCGTGCCGAGCCCGATCTCCTTCGCCAAACGGCTACGCTGACGCGCATAATTGGGCGCCACCATCGGGTAGTCCGACGCGAGGCCCCAGCGCTCGCGATAAGCGTCCGGGGTCATGTTGTAGGCGGTCTTCAGGTGCCGCTTCAGCATTTTGAGCTTCTTGCCGTCTTCGAGGCAGACGATGTAATCGGGCTGGACCGACTTTTTGACGCTGATGGCGGGTTGCGGCCGCGCCGCGGGAGCCGCCGGCGCCGTGTCGATATTTGCCAGTGAATTATAGATTTGGTTGATCAGGGTCGGCAGATCGCTGACTGCTACGTTGTTATTGGAAACGTGCGCCGCTACGATTTCCGTTGTCAGCGTCAGCAAATCGTGCGGCTGTTCTGTGCTTTCCATATCTCTGTTCCTGAATAAGCGTGACTGTCGAATTTAATTAAGGAGGCTTTCCGGCGCAATAGCTGGCCGTGTTATTCTTTTATGATTGGGGAAGTACGCCGTAACTTGCCAACCACGCGAGAGACTCGCCGGCGCGCCGGTAATAGCGCGGCCGATGGCCGACCGCGACAAAGCCCGCGCGGGCATAAAGAGCACGCGCCGCGGCGTTATCGGCGGCGACTTCGAGCACGGCTGAGGGCCGCCCTTGCCGCTCCGCCTCGTCGATGACGGCGCGCAGCAATGCCCGTCCAACCCCTTGTCCCCGCGATTCGGGCACTACCCCGAGCGACAGGATCTCGCACTCATCGCCGAGGTCGCGCGCCAGCACAAAGCCGATTGTCATATCGCCCTGCCAGGCGAGCCGGCCAAATCCGCCGCTCAGCGCGAGAATGCGGCGAAGCGCCTCCGCATCCCACGGCTCCTCGGGAAAGCACCGGGCATGCAGGAGCGCGAGCGGCTCGGCGGCGGCCGTCGGCAGAGGCGTGATCGTGCAAATCACCGTCGCGCCGTCGCGAGCGGGGTCTGCTGCTTTGGCATTGTGACGTCGGGAGGCCGCAGATAGAGGGGCCGGACCGGGCCATCGGCCGGTTTGCGCTCAATCTGCCGTAATCCCGCCGCGAGCACGCCGCGCGCATCGGGCGCCGACTCCGCCGCAATCTCGGTGTCAAAGCGGCCAGCGAGCGCAGCTGCCGCAATCTCGGCGATGTCACCCGCAATCAACAACCGGGAATTCCCGGCGAGCGCGCCGACATGCTCTGCGAGAGCCGCCGGCATGATTGCGGCCGGCTCGCCGAGCGGCACACCGGAAGCCCGATCGAAGAGCTGGATGTAAAGATCCTCGCGCCGGCTATCGAGCGCGACGAGCGCGGCCCCTGTGCCGGCCGGCAAAGCTGCGGCAACCGCGGCAAAGCTCGTGACGCCGATCAGCCGCGCCTTCAGCGCCAGCGCGATCCCCTGCGCCGCGCCGAGCCCGACCCGCATGCCGGTAAAACCGCCGGGTCCCACCGCGACGGCGATGCCATCCAGTGCCGCGCGCGACAGGCCGCTCGCCGCCACGACGCGGTCCACCATCGGCATCAACGCCTCGGCATGGCCGTAGCGCATGGCCTGGCGCTCGGCCACGAGCACGACCGAACCGCGGCCCACCGCCGCGGAGCACGCCGAACCCGCCGTTTCGATGGCGAGCAGGGTGAGTCCGGCGCCTCTACCTGATGTCACGGAAATTTCCTGGCCGGGTGAGCCCCGGCCGCGGCGGTCTACTAGTGTGGTGGATTTGAAGTTCCCATCATTTCGATGGCAGCCGCGTTTGGGAACTTCAAATCCAAACCACACTAGATTTTCAATGAGTTGCTAGTGTGCTTTCGAATCCGAAATTCGCCCAAAGCCAAGCTCGAGATACAGCAAATTTCGGATTCGGCACACTAGACTGCGCAGACTTCGCGCACTTCCGGGATGTAATGCCGCAGCATGTTCTCGATGCCGGCCTTCAGCGTCGCGGTCGAGCTCGGACATCCCGAGCAAGAGCCCTGCATGTGCAGGTAGACGACGCCATCCTCGAAATCCTGGAAGATGATGTCGCCGCCATCCATCGCGACGGCGGGACGCACCCGGGTTTCAAGCAATTCCTTGATCTGCGTCACGATCTCGTCGTCTTCCTCGCCGCCTTCCGCCGCGTTCGCATCCTCGCCCGCCTCGGCGAGGATGACCGGCCGCCCGGCCGTGAAATGCTCCATGATCGCGGCCAGGACCGCCGGCTTCAGCTGAGGCCAGTCGCTGTCGCCGTTCTTTGTGATGGTGATGAAATCCGCGGCGAGAAAAACGCCGGTCACTTCCGGCAGGGCGAACAGCCGCTCGGCAAGCGGCGATCGCGACGCCGAGCGCGGATCCGTAAAATTCGCCGTTCCCGATTCCATCACAGCGCAGCCGGGCAGGAACTTCAACGTGGCCGGATTCGGCGTCTGCTCGGTCTGAATGAACATCGGAGGGCTCCGCGGCGGATTAAGGGAAAGAAGAGGCGCATTAAGCATGGGGCTTTAGCCGCAGGAATCAAGCCCGTTCCGCCACTCTTCGGCCCGCGGCGGGGCGGTTCTGTTCCCTCTTGCAACCTGAGAACAAATCATGTACATAGGGCCTCCGGCGGCGCGTTGCACGGCTAAGCCGCCTGTGAAATAAGGAGGACGGGATCATGCAGAGCGCGTTGCGGCTGTTGGACAGGGACATGATGGACAAGCAGCGGGCTTTGGACGCGGCGCTGGGGCAGATCGAGCGCGCCTTCGGCAAGGGCTCGATCATGAAATTGGGCTCGCGCGAGGCCGCCTCTGACATCGACGTGATCTCGACCGGCTCCTTGGGCCTCGATATCGCGCTCGGCATCGGCGGCTTGCCGCGCGGCCGCGTCGTTGAGATTTACGGGCCGGAAAGCTCGGGCAAGACGACGCTCGCGTTGCATGTGATCGCCGAAGCGCAAAAGGGCGGCGGCACCTGCGCCTTTATCGATGCCGAGCACGCGCTCGACCCGGCCTATGCGCGGAAGCTCGGGGTCGATGTCGACAATCTCTTGATCTCGCAGCCCGATGCCGGCGAGCAGGCGCTCGAAATCGCCGACACGCTGGTGCGCTCGGGTGCGATCGACGTCCTCGTCGTCGATTCGGTCGCCGCGCTCGTGCCCCGCGCCGAGCTCGAAGGCGAGATGGGCGACAGCCATATGGGGCTGCACGCGCGCCTGATGAGCCAGGCCCTGCGCAAGCTGACCGGCTCGATCTCGCGCTCGCGCTGCATGGTGATCTTTATCAATCAGATCCGCATGAAGATCGGCGTCATGTTCGGCAACCCGGAAACGACGACCGGCGGCCAGGCGCTGAAATTCTATGCCTCCGTCAGGCTCGATATCCGCCGCATCGGTGCGATCAAGGACCGCGACCAGGTGATCGGCAACCAGACCCGGGTCAAGGTCGTCAAGAACAAGATGGCGCCGCCGTTCAAGGTCGTCGATTTCGACATCATGTACGGCGAGGGCATCTCGAAACGCGGCGAATTGATCGATCTCGGCGTCCAGGCCGGCGTCGTCGAAAAATCCGGCGCATGGTTCTCCTATGACGGCCAGCGCATCGGCCAGGGCCGCGAGAACGCCAAAACCTATCTGAAGGAGCACCCGCAGATCGGCGAGCAGGTCGAGCAGGCGATCCGCGGCAATGCCGGCCCCGTCGCCGATGCGATGATGGCAGCGTCGCCGGGCGAGGTCGCCGCCGAGGAGTAGCGTCGCCTGCAAATTCCCTGCAGATGCAGGCGCGATAGGCTGCCCCGGACCGGAAAGCTCCGCTCTCGCGGCGCAGAGGAGAGCCTGCCCCGGGCCTGTTCCCGGGGTGGAGCCCGTACGGCGAGCCGGGTGAGGGCGATCGGTTTGCTGCAAATCCCGCTGCAAATGCAGCAAACCCGGGTTTGCCCTGCCAGGCAATTGGCCGCGAACCCCTTGCATGGCCGGGCGGAACCCCCACAATCGGTTTGATGCAGACCACCAACGACATCCGCGCGGCCTTTCTCGACTATTTCGCCCGGCACGATCACGCGGTCGTGCCGTCGAGCCCGCTCGTGCCGCGCAACGACCCGACGCTGTTGTTCACCAACGCCGGCATGGTGCAGTTCAAAAACGTCTTCACCGGCGTCGAGAAGCGGCCGTACCAGCGCGCCGTCACCTCACAGAAATGCGTGCGCGCCGGCGGCAAGCACAACGATCTCGAAAACGTCGGCTATACCGCGCGGCACCACACGTTTTTCGAGATGCTCGGCAATTTCTCGTTTGGCGATTATTTCAAGGATCGGGCCATCGAGCTGGCCTGGAACCTGATCGTCAAGGAATTCGGGCTGCCGAAGGATAAGCTGCTCGTTACGGTTTATGCCGAGGACGATGATGCGGCGCGGCTGTGGGCCAAGATCGCCGGACTGCCCGAGCAAAAGATCATCCGGATCGCGACCTCCGACAATTTCTGGGCGATGGGCGACACCGGCCCGTGCGGACCCTGCTCGGAAATCTTCTACGATCACGGTGAGGGGATCCCGGGAGGACCACCCGGCACGCCTGATCAGGATGGCGATCGCTTTGTCGAGATCTGGAACCTCGTCTTCATGCAGTTCGAGCAGCAGCCGGGCGGCGATCGCCTGCCGTTGCCGCGGCCGTCGATCGATACCGGCATGGGGCTCGAACGCATTGCCGCCGTCCTCCAGGCCAAGCACGACAACTACGATATCGACCTGTTCCGCGCGTTGATCACGGCCTCGGCCGAGGCCTCCGGGGTTGCGCCCGACGGGCCGCATGCGGTGTCGCACCGGGTCATCGCCGATCATCTGCGCGCTTCGTCGTTCCTGATCGCCGACGGCGTGCTGCCCAGCAAGGAGGGCCGCGGCTATGTGCTGCGCCGGATCATGCGGCGCGCGATGCGGCACGCGCATCTGCTCGGCTGCAAGGACCCGCTGATGTGGCGCCTGGTCCCGGCGCTCGTGCAGCAGATGGGCGCCGCTTTTCCCGAATTGCTGCGCGCTCAGCCGCTGATCGCCGAGACGCTGCGGTTCGAAGAAGCCAACTTTAAGCAGACCTTGGAGCGCGGACTGCGCCTTCTCGAGGAGCAAACCGGTAATTACGGCCGCGAGCCGGGCCCGGGGCTCTCGCACGATCGAAAGACGCTCAATGGCAGCGTCGCTTTTGTTCTCTACGACACATACGGCTTCCCGCTCGATCTGACCGAGGACATCCTGCGCGGGCACGGGATGCGCGTCGATACGGCCGGGTTCGACCGCGAGATGGGCGAGGCGCGACAGCGCTCGCGCGCCTCCTGGGTCGGCTCGGGCGAAGCGGCGACCGAGACGGCGTGGTTCGCGCTCCGGGACGAGCTCGGCGCCACCGAATTTCTCGGCTACGAGACCGAAACCGCCGAAGGCGTGATCCTGGCGCTCGTCAAGGGCGAGGAGCGCGTCCCCGAAGCGCAAAGCGGTGAGGAGATCGGCCTTATCGTCAACCAGACGCCGTTCTATGGCGAAGCGGGCGGGCAGGTCGGCGATACCGGCGCGATCTTCTCCGCGACCGGCGGCGAATTCGCGGTTTCTGACACGCAGCGCAAAGCCGGCGATTTGTTCGTCCATTTCGGCCGGATCACGCACGGCGCGTTGCGGGTCGGCGATGCCGTCGAACTGCGCGTCGAGGGCGAGCGCCGCCGTAAGTTGCGCGCCAACCATTCGGTGACGCACCTCTTGCATCAGGCGCTGCGGCATCGTCTCGGCGAGCATGTGACGCAGAAGGGCTCCCTCGTGGCGCCTGACCGGCTGCGCTTCGATTTCAGCCATCCGCGTCCGCTGAGCGCCGAGGACCTCGCCGTCATCGAAGCCGAGGTCAACGTCCAGATCCGCGCCAATGCCGAAGTGCGCACCCGGCTATTGACCCCGGAGCATGCCGTGGCAGAGGGCGCCCTCGCGCTGTTTGGCGAAAAATACGGCGAGGAGGTGCGCGTCGTCACGATGGGGGAGGCGCCCGCGCCGGAGCGCAGCGACATTCCGCCCTATTCGGTCGAGCTTTGCGGCGGAACGCATGTCCGCCGCACCGGGGATATCGGCCTGTTCAAGATTGTCGGCGAGAGTTCGGTCGCCTCGGGCGTACGCCGCATCGAGGCGCTGACCGGGGCTGCGGCCGAGGCCTATGTCGCGCAGGAGGAAGGAACACTGCGCGACTCGGCGGCGGCCTTGCGCACGAGCCCCACCGAATTGCCGGCCCGTCTTACGCGGCTCCTCGACGAGAACCGCCGCCTTGAACGAGAACTGGCGGAAGCGCGGCGCGCCCTTGCCGTCGGCGGGCAAGGCGCCGGACAGCCGCGCGACGGCGAATCGCGGGCCCTCTCCAACGGGAAGCAGATCGGGGCGATCGCCTTTGACGGCCGCCTCGTCGACGATGTGCCCGGTCGCGATTTGCGCTCGCTTGCCG
>VAZF01000405.1 GCA_005888425.1 Alphaproteobacteria bacterium | reverse complement strand
GCAGCGCGAACAGGATCGGCAGCGACACGCCAAAGCGGCTGCGCAGCGGCGCGGTGATCGTGACCTCTGACATGCTCGCGATGCTGCGCTAAAACGGGCCCGGTTGACGCAGAAGGATACTATCCCTGGCTCCCGTCACTCGTCATGGCCGGGCTTGGCCGAGGTCTGGCCGTGTCTCGCTGCGGTGGTTTCTGACATCCGGCGCGGTTGCGCTGATCGTCCTCAACATCGTGCTGTTGCTGGGGTTCTATCGGTCCGGCTCGTGGATCCTCGACCCCAACGGCGCCCCGATCCTGACCGACTTCACGCCGATGTGGCTGGCCGGGCGGGAAGCACTCGCCGGTCACGCCGCGGCGGCCTACGATTCGCGCCACTTCGGCGAAATCCAGACCGAGTTTGTCGGACCGCATGCCGGGCAGTATCCCTGGCCCTACCCGCCGATCTTCTTTCTTCCGGCAGCCGTGGTGGCCCTGTTGCCGTATGCGTGGGCGTTTCTTGCCTGGCAGGCGGCGACGCTGGCCGGCTGTCTCGCGGCCGGATATCGCATCCTGCGCGACGGGCTGACGCCGCTGGCGATCCTCGCCGCGCCGCTCAGCCTTCTTAACGCCTATGTCGGACAGAACGGCTTTCTGACCGCGGCCCTGATTGGCGCCGGCCTCAGCTTCCTCGAACGGTGGCCCGTCATCGCCGGCGTCTGTTTCGGCTGTCTCTTCTACAAATCGCAGTTCCTGCTGCTGTTTCCGCTGCTGTTCGCGATCGCGGGACATTGGCGGGCCCTGGCCGCGACCGTTGCCGCGGGCGCGTTGCTTGCGATCGCCTCGTCGCTCGCATTCGGGGTGGAGCCTTGGCTCGCCTTCCCGGCCGCCCTGACGGAGCGCGCCCAAGCGGCGCTCGTCGTGCAGGATCTCGCCTGGGGCAAACTGCAATCGGTCTACGGGCTGGCGCGCGCGCTCGGGCTCGGCGCGTTGCCCGCCGGAATCGTTCACGCCATCCTCGCGCTCCTCGTCGCGGCGCTCGCCTGCCTGATCTGGCGACGGCGGGGCAGCTTCGATGTAAAGGCCGCGGCGGCCGCTTCAGCGGCGTTGATCGTCACGCCCTACCTCTTCGCCTACGACATGGTGGCGATCGTTATTCCCGGCGCGTTCCTCGTCAAAGACCTGATCGAGCGCGGCGGCACCCGGCGCGAACACGCCGCAATCTTTGGCTTGTTCTGCGGGCTCTTCGCGATGTTCGCTGGCGCTGGGATCGTGCCGCTCGGCGCGATTGTCAATCTGCTGCTGTTCAGCCTGATCGCTCAGCGCGCCTTTCGCGGCCCGGCGCCATCACCGGCCGTGTGAGTTCCGGCCGCACGCCCGCGTCGCGCATCCGGCAGGCGAGCCTTCCGCGCTCGGCCGCATCGACGATCCATAACGTTGCGGCGATCGCTAGCAGCACCGTGTCGTAATAGCTGGAATGCGGCGCCGCGATGAGCGCGGCCGCTAGCAAAATGGCAAGCTGCTGGTCGCGCGGCATCGTTGCGCGGCAGCTCAGATACACGACGACCGCCGACGCGGCGGTGACCGTCATCTGGATAGCATCAGCCAGCTTCCCCGACAGGCCGATCCCCGCGGTAATCAACGAAAAATAGCTGGTCCCGAAAATCCGCGCATTGGGGATCCATTCGCCCGGATGCAGCGCGAAGTCGATCCAGTGCAGCCAGGCATCTATCCCGAACAGGGCTGCGCTCGCGGCGGCGAGCACAACCGCCGAGCCGACACAACTCGCGAGCGCCTTCCATTCCCGCAGGGCGACGAGCGCCACCGGCACGAGCAGCCAGAATTGCGGTTTGACCGTCACCATTCCCAGCAAGGCGCCGCCAAGCCACGGCGACGACCGGATCGCGCGCCAGCCGCCGATCAAAAATGCCGCGGTCAGGAACCCGTTCTGTCCCTGCATTATATTGGCTGCCGCACCGAAGGACAGGAATGCAGAGGCGATGATCAGCCGGCGAACATCGGGGCGATCGGCCTTGAATGCCAGCGCTCCAGCCAGCGCTGTGCCGCTCGCCAATTGGAAAAGGACGTAGGAGCCAGCCAAAGGCAGCATGCCGAACGGCAATACCAGCAGCAAGAAACCCGGCGGATAAACCCAGGGCCGAAACGCAAGGGGCTCGACGAGCCACCAGCCGAACTCGGAATTGAGATGAGCGGTGAAAGCTTCGGGATCGAAGATCAGCGCGAGATGACCGTCGAGATAGGCGCGGGCGGCGCCGTAAAAAGCCAGCCAGTCGGTACCGGGCCCGAGCAGCCCGATTCTCCCCGAAAGCACCAATAATGCGAGCGTCCAGCCGGAAAGCCCCGCAACACCCGCCAGCAGCAGGACAACTCTCGGTATTTTTATCGAGCGCATAGCACCGTGATCGGTCAAAAGAGCGAAGTGACGGGGAAAGCGAAGCCGGCGGCGGGCCGGCCAGGAATACAGAACCGACATGATTCTGCCAAGCTGAGGCGGCCGGCCACTGTGCCTGGGCTTCGAGATCCGTGATGGTGTCAACGCAGACGGTAAATCTCTCGGTCTTGAAGGCGGCGTCCAAGCCGCACTCATCCCCACATCGCGTGCTGCTGGCCGGCGTGGTGCTGCTCGCGTTCTACAGCGTCCCGCTGTTCTCGACCGTATTGCCGCCGCTCTTCGACTATCCGAACCATCTCGCGCGGTTCGCGGTCCTCGCGGCCGGCGGCAGCGAATTTTACGAGGTCCGGTGGGCGCCGCTGCCGAATTTGGCCGGCGACATCATCGTGCCGCTGCTCGCGCGAGCAATGCCACTGGAGATCGCCGGCAAGCTGTTCCTCGTCATGATCTTCGCCCTGATCCTCGGCGGCACGGCGTCGCTGAACCGCGTGGTCGGCGGCGCATGGCGGCTTTGGCCGCTTTTGGCCGCCGCTTTTCTCTACAATCTCACGCTGCTTTGGGGATCGGTCAATTTTCTGTTCGGGCTGTCGCGCTGCTCTGCTTCTTCAGCCACATTGCCGCGCTTGGTTTGTACGGCCCGATCGTCTTCGGAATGGAGGCGCAGCCGACGCTCGCCGAATGGCGAAGGGGGCGATGGTCCGTGCTGGTCCTCCGTGCGGCGCTGTTTTCGGCGCAATTTCTGATACCGGCCGCCATTGTTGCGTTTTGGTGGCACCCGTCCGGCGAAGGTCAGATTGTTTATCCGGGCTCGGGGCCGAAGATGTACCTGCTGTTCGGCGTCCTTTACAATTATTCGCCGGTTCTCGTTTTCGCTTGTTACGGCCTCTTGCTGGCGCTGCTGGGAGGCCTTGCATGGCGGCGGCGGCTAAACATTTCGCCGCGGCTGGCGCCGGGAATTCTACTGATCCTCTTGGCTTATCTGCTGTTACCGACGGAGATAGCCTCCGCCAAAGGCATCGATCACCGGCTCGTCGTCGGGTTCTTCCTTTTGGTCGTTGCTGCCGCCGTGCCGCATTTCCCGAACCGAAAAACGGCGATTGCCATCGGCAGCGTCACTTGCGTGCTTTTATTCGCGCGGCTCGCCGTGGTCGAGGCTGCCTGGCTCGAAGGCGATCGGACGTACCGGGCTGATCTGTCCGCGATCGATGCGTTGCCGGCCGGAACGAAGCTGGCCGTCGCGTACCCGAAGAGCGCGCTTCAGGTGCTCGTCCATCCGGAAGTGCATTTGCCGACGCTCGCGGTCACACGGCGGCAGGCATTTGTGCCGACGCTCTTCGCTTTTCCGGATCAGCAGCCGATCGCATTGAAGCCGCCCTATGAAAAATTGGCTGCGGCAGCCGATCCATACGAGCTCTGGGCCGGCCTGATGATGGGCGACGATGCGGCCCACCGGCGCACCCTCGCCGCGCTCGCGGGATACGACGCGATCGTGTTCGTCAACCACGAGCCGTTTCAGCTGCCACGCGAGGATTGCCTGCGGCCGCTGTTCCGCCGCCCGACTTTTCAGATTTTCGCGCTTGTGCATGGCGGCGATTGCCCCGAGCAACGTTAGGCAGGCCCCGCGCGCGCTCTTTTGTTGCGTCCGGCCGCGACATCGGGGAGCCTGACGCCAATTCCCTCCCCCAACCCGCTCCGAGGTCAGCCATGAAGATTACCGGGACCCGCACCGAGCTTGTCGAACTGCCGGCCGACGAGCCGCTCGCCGGCGCTGCCGAGAACCCGAACGGCAAGCGCCCGATCGTCACCGTCTCGGTCGAGACCGACCAGGGCATCGCGGGTCTCGGTGTCGCTTATTTCGGCGGCGCGTTGAGCCGCACCTTGCGGCATGCGATCGACGAATTGGGCGCGCTCTGCATCGGCGAGGATCCGGTGCGGGTCGAGGCGGTGCAGCAGAAATTGAAGAACGCCGCCGGCGGCTCGGCCGGGCCGGGCGGCATCTATCACCTCGCTCTGTCGGCGCTCGACATCGCGCTGTGGGACATCCGCGCCAAATCGGTGAACCTGCCCTTGTGGAAATTGCTCAGCGGTGCGCGCGACCGGGTCCCGACCTATGCCTCGGGCGCGCTGATGCGCGGCCTTCCGCTCGACCGCGTCGTCAAGGCGGCCGCGACCTTGAAGGAGAAGGGCTGGCGCGAGATGAAGACGCAGCTCGCGCTGCCCGGCGAGACGACCCCGGCGATCGAGGTCGAGCGCATGGTCAAGATCCGCGAGGCGATCGGCCCGGACATCAAGCTGATGTGCGACATCAACCAGCGCTGGCGGCCGGAGCAGGCGATGGATATCGGGCGGCGCGTGGAAGACGCCGGGGTCGGCTTGTTCTGGCTCGAGGATGTCACAACGGCTGACGATTTCGCCGGCCTCGCTCGGATCAGCGACGCGCTGTCGACCCCAGTTGCCGGCGGCGAATATGTCTGGGGCATCGTGCCATTCCGCCACATGCTGGAGGCGCGCTCGGTCGACATCCCGATGATCGATCTCGTGCGGGTCGGCGGCATCACGCAATGGCTGAAGGTCGCCGGCATGGCCGAGGCGTTCAACCTGCCGGTCGTCAGCCATCTGATCCCGGAGGTGCATGTGCATCTGATCGGCGCCGTGCCGAACGGGCTGACGGTCGAATACATGCCGTGGCTGGTGCCGCTCTTCAAAGAGGTGCCGGTGCAGCAGAACGGCGAGTTGGCGATGCCAGCCAAGCCGGGCCTCGGGCTCGAATTCGATTTGAAGACGATCGACCGCTACCGAGCCTAGCGAGGAGCGCGCCATGAAACTCGCCTCGCTCGAAACCGGCATCGTGCTGTTGCCGAATGACGAGCCGCTCGCCGGGTTCTCGGAAAACCCGAACGCCAAGAACCCGATCGTCTGGCTCAAGCTGCGCACCAATGACGGTATCGAGGGGCTCGGCGTCACCTATTTCGGCGGCGCGCTGACCCGCACCTTGCGCCACGCGGTCGATGAGCTGGGCGCGCTCGTCATCGGTGAGGACCCGTTGCGGGTCGAGGCGATCGCGCGGAAATTGCGCGATGCGGCCGGCTCGTCCGGCCCCGCCGGCATCTTGACGATGGCGATGTCGGCGATTGATGTCGCGCTGTGGGACATCAAGGGGAAGACGCTCGGCCAACCGTTGTGGAAGCTGCTCGGCGGCGGGCGCGACCGCATCGCGACTTATGCGTCGGGCGCGCTCCGGCGTGGCCTCAAGCTCGAAGAAGCGGTGACCGCCGCGGGCCGCCTGCGCGACAAGGGCTACCGCCAGACCAAGATGCAATTGGGGCTGCCCGGCGCGACCTCGCCCGCCCGTGAGATCGAGCAGGCGCGCCTCATTCGCGAGGCGGTCGGCCCCGACATGGATCTGATGTGCGACATCAACCAGCGCTGGCGCCCCGAGCAGGCGATCGATATCGGCCGCCGGGTCGAGCAAGCCGGGGTGGGGCTGTTCTGGCTCGAAGACGTGACGGCGGCCGACGATTACCCCGGGCTGGCGCGCGTGGCGGACGCGCTGTCCACCCCCGTCGCGGGCGGCGAATACCTCTGGGGCATCACCCCGTTCCGCCACATGCTGGAGGCGCGCTCGGTCGATATCGTCATGATCGACCAGGTGCGCTCGGGCGGCATCACGCCCTGGCTCAAGATCGCGGGCATGGCCGAGGCGTACAACGTGCCCGTCGTCAGCCACGGCGTGCCCGAGATCCACGTCCACCTCGTCGGCGCGGTGCCGAACGGCCTCACGGTCGAGTACATGCCGCGCCTTTTCCCGCTGTGGCGCGCCGTGCCGCAGCCGAGGGACGGCATGCTCGACATGCCCGCCGCTCCCGGCCTCGGCCTCGAATTCGACGACGCGGTGATCGAGAAATACCGCGCCTGATGAAAGGCTCCGTCAAGGACCGCCGTACTGAACACCCGGCGGCGGGGCTGCATACCGAGCTGCAGGGCCGGCTCGCAGACCGCCGAGCTCTGGTTCAAGCTGGAGATCCACGAGCTGCACGGCGCGATCGCAGCATTGCGACGCAGTGAGGCGCAGCCCTGCTACAAGATCCTGGCGCGGGTCTCGACCATCCAAAGCCAGCTGATGAATCAGTGGGGCGTGCTGGAAACGCTGACCCCGAGCGAATATGTCCAGTTTCGCCATGTGCTGGGGCCGGCCAGCGGCATTCAATCGTTTCAGCACCGCATCATCGAATTCATGCTCGGCAACAAGGACCCGCAGATGTTGGCGGTGTTCGAGCACGACCCCCAGGCCTATGCGCAGGTCAAGGCCGCGTTCGAGGCGCCGAGCCTCTACGACGAATATCTGCGCTTTCTCGCCCGCTCCGGCCTCGCGATCCCGCGCGAGGTCCTGGAGCGCGATGTGACGACGCGGCATCAGCGCCACCCCGCGATCGTCGCAACGATCAAGCAGGTCTACCAGGCGCCGCGGACCTATTGGGACGCCTACGAGCTCGCCGAGAAGCTCGTCGATCTCGACGAGGCTTATGCCTTATGGCGCTACCGCCATCTCAAGGTCGTCTCGCGCATCATCGGCCAGAAGCGCGGCACCGGCGGCACCGCCGGGGTCGGCTATCTGGAGCAGATCGCCGGCCGGGTCTTCTTCCCGGAACTGTGGGACGTCCGCACCGAATTGGAAGAGGCCGGCCCCGCACCTTAGGGCTCCCCGGGCAACGGACCGACCCGGTGCAAGTCAGCCCGGCAGAATTCCGAATTGTCGAGAAGCGGGGAGATACGCGATAACTCTGCCCGGAAACCCCTGCCAGAGTGGCACTTTTGAGCGAGAACCCGGCCCGATGAGAGTGGAAAACGCCATCAATATCGAAGATCTGCACCGCATGGCGAAGCGGCGGCTGCCCAAGGTCGCCTTCGACTTTATCGAGGGCGGGCTTGAGGACGAGCACGGGCTCGACCGCAACACCGCGGCCTTTCACAAGCATCATCTCCTGCCGCGCTATCTCGTCGATGTCTCAAAGCGCGACCAGGCGGCGACGATGTTCGGGCAGACCTTTTCCAGCCCCTTCGGCATCTCGCCGACCGGCAGCGCCGGGCTGTTCCGCCGCGGCGCGGACATGATGCTGGCCGAGGCGGCGCGCGAGGCGAACATCCCCTACATCATGTCCGGCGCCAGCAACGAGACGATCGAGGACGCCGCGCGTGTCGCGCCGAAAAACGCCTGGTACCAGCTCTATGCCGCGCGGGACGGCAAGATCTCCGATGATCTGATCAAGCGCACCGCCGATGCCGGGCTCAGCACGCTGGTGCTGACGGTCGATGTGCCGGTGCACTCCAAGCGCGAGCGCAACATGCGCAACGGCTTTGCCAATATCCGCGGCAACTGGCTGCAAGCCGCGCTGAGCCTCAAACCCTCGCTGCTCGCCGAAGCGATGACGCATCCCGGCTGGGTGCTCGAATACATCCGGCACGGCGGCACGCCGGCGCTCGGCAATTGGCTGCCTTATCTCTCCAACGGCGCCAGCGCGGAGGAGACGGTCAAGTTCAACCGCTCCATGGTCCCGGCGCATGCCCAGACCTGGCGCGATCTCGAACGCTACCGCCGCCTCTTCCCGCGCAACCTGGTCGTCAAGGGGATCATGGATCCGCGTGACGCGGTGCGCGCCGCCGAGATCGGCTGTGACGGGGTCATCGTGTCAAACCACGGCGCGCGGCAGCTCGATCAGGCGCCGGCCTCGCTCGACGTGTTGCCGGCGGTGAAGCGCGCGGTCGGCGATCGCATGACAATCATGCTCGA
>VAZF01000404.1 GCA_005888425.1 Alphaproteobacteria bacterium | reverse complement strand
CCGAACTACCCCGATCCGTCGCGCTTCTGGCAGGTCGTCGACAAGCACAAGGTGTCGATCTTCTACACCGCGCCGACCGCGATCCGCGCCTTGATGCGCGAGGGCGAGGATTACGTCCGCAAGACCAGCCGCAAATCGCTGCGCCTCCTCGGCACGGTCGGCGAACCGATCAACCCCGAAGCCTGGCTCTGGTATTACGACTATGTCGGCGACAAGCGCTGCCCGATCGTCGACACTTGGTGGCAGACCGAGACGGGCGGCATCCTGATCACCCCGATCCCGGGCGCAACGCCGCTCAAGCCCGGCTCGGCGACGCGGCCGTTCTTTGGTGTCGAGCCGGTCATCGTCGATGGCGACGGCAAGCGCCTCGCCATGGAACCAGGGGTCGTCGCGGAGGGGAATCTATGCCTTGCGCGTTCTTGGCCGGGGCAGATGCGCACCGTGTTCGGCGATCACAAGCGCTTTGTCGAAACCTATTTCTCGACCTTCAAAGGGCTTTACTTCACCGGTGACGGAGCGCGGCGCGACGCCGACGGCTTCTACTGGATCACCGGCCGCGTCGACGATGTCATCAATGTCGCTGGCCACCGCCTCGGCACCGCCGAAATCGAGAGCGCGCTTGTCGCGCATCCGAAGGTCGCCGAGGCCGCGGTGGTCGGCTATCCGCACGACATCAAGGGGCAGGGGATCTACGCCTATGTGACATTGCGCGCCGATGAGGAGCCAAACGAGGCGTTGCGCGCCGAGCTTGTGCAATGGGTGCGCAAGGAGATCAGCGCGATCGCCGCTCCCGACCTGCTGCAATGGGCGCCGAGCCTGCCGAAGACGCGCTCCGGCAAGATCATGCGCCGCATCCTCAGGAAGATCGCGGAGGACCAGCCCAGCCAATTGGGCGATGTCTCGACCCTCGCCGATCCGACCGTCGTCGAGGATCTCGTCGGCAACCGCATGAACCGCGCCGGGTGACGCAGGTTCTGGACCGCGGGCGTCCCGCCCGCCTTCGGCGCTGTGCAGGCGAGACGCCTGCGGTCCAATTAAATCAGAACGCGCCGCATTCCCAGCGGGTCAAAAGGCCGACCGAGCGTTGCGTAAAGCGTGTGCGGTAAGCCTCCCGAACCGCCTCGATGCGGTCCTTGAGGTCGGAAGCCGTCCGGGAAATTCGGCGTGACGACACGCGCCACAAAATCATCCCATTCGGCCTCGCTCACCGGGGCGCGTCCGGCGATGTTGCGCCCGAAGAACAGCTCCGCCACCAGCATTGGCTTCTGCTGCGGCAACAGGCACGCGCTCGCCGGCACCGTCTCCCCCGGCATCGCACAGCGTGTCAGCAGGGCAAACAGGAGTAGGGCGGGTGTAGCGAAGCGCAACCCGCCGAGATAAAACGCCCTGACATGGCGGGTTACGCTCCGCTTCACCCGCCCTACGGCTATGCTCGGCAATGTCGGGGCCGCCCCAGACCTATTCGGCGGCGGCGCGGCGGTCGAGCGGTTCGACCTTGGCGGCGCAGAATTTGTATTCCGGGATCTTGCCGAACGGATCGAGCTGCGGGTTGGTCAGGACGTTGGCGGCCGCCTCGGCATAGCAGAACGGGATGAACACCATCCCCGGCGCGACCGCGCTGTCGCTGCGCGCCTTCAATTCGATCGAGCCGCGCCGCGTCGTGACGCGGATGCGCGCGCCCGGGCCGATGCCAAGCCGCCGCAATTCGGCAGGCGCGAGGCTCGCGACCGCCTCCGGTTCGATCTCGTCCAAGACGCTGGCGCGCCGCGTCATCGCGCCGGTGTGCCAGTGTTCGAGCTGGCGGCCGGTTGTCAGCACCATCGGATAATCGTTATCCGGCTCCTCGGCGGGCGGCACGATCGCCGCCGGGACAAAGCGGGCGCGTCCCGTTTTGGTCGGAAAGCCCTCGCCGAACACGATCTCGTGCCCGGGCTGGTCCTCGGCGTCGCACGGATAGGTCACCGAGCCTTCCCGCTGCAGCCGCTCCCAGGTGATGCCGTTCAAGGACGGCATCGCGAGCTTCATCTCGGCGAAGACGTCGCGCGGATGCGTGTACTTCCAGTCGAGCCCGATGCGTCGCGCCAATTCCTGGATGATCCACCAATCCTGCCGCGCATCGCCGGGCATCGGCAATGCGGTGCGCCCGATCTGCACCTGGCGGTTCGTATTCGTGACCGTGCCGTCCTTTTCCGGCCAGGCCGAGGCCGGCAATACGACATCGGCGTATTTCGCCGTCTCGGTCAGAAACAAATCCTGCACGACGAGGTGCTCGAGATGCGCGAGCGCCTCGCGGGCATGCTGCACATCCGGGTCGGACATCGCCGGGTTCTCGCCCATGATGTACATGCCCTTGATCTGCCCGGCATGCACCGCGTCCATGATCTCGACGACAGTCAGACCGCGCTTTGGGTCGAGGCTCGTCTGCCACAGCCCCTCGAACTTGGCGCGAACATCCGGGTCCTCGACCGGCTGGTAGTCGGGATAGAACATCGGGATCAGCGCCACGTCCGAGGCGCCCTGCACATTGTTCTGGCCGCGCAGCGGGTGCAGCCCGGTGCCGGGCCGGCCGACCTGGCCCGTCACGAGCGCCAGCGCGATCAGGCAGCGCGCGTTGTCGGTGCCGTGGACATGCTGGGAGATGCCCATGCCCCAGAAGATGATCGCCGATTTGGCGCGGGCATAGTCGCGCGCCACCTCGCGTAGGGTTGCGGCATCAATGCCGCAAATCTCCGCCATCTTTTCCGGTGCATAGTCGCGGATGTGCTCACGCAGCTTTTCGAAATCCTCGGTATGTGCCTGAACATATTGGCGGTCGTAGAGCCCTTCCTCGATGATCGTATGCAAGAGCGCGTTGAGCATGGCGACATCGCGGCCGGGATTGAATTGCAGCATCTTCGTCGCGTACCGCGCCATGAACTGGCTGCGCGGGTCCATGACGTAGAGCCTGGCGCCGCGCTTCGCGGCCTGCTTGAAGAAGGTGGCGGCAACCGGGTGATTTTCCGTCGGTCTGGCGCCGATGACGATGATGACCTCGGCATCCGCCGCGGCCGTGAAGGGCGCCGTCACCGCGCCCGAGCCTATCCCCTCCATCAATGCCGCGACCGAGGAGGCGTGGCAGAGCCGCGTGCAATGGTCGACATTATTGTTGCCGAAGCCGGTGCGCACGAGCTTCTGGAAGAGATACGCCTCCTCGTTTGAGCCTTTGGCCGAGCCGAACCCGGCGAGCGCATATTGGCCATCCCGGTCGCGGATGCGCTTCAGCCCTTCGGCGGCCCGGTCGAGCGCCTCTTCCCAGCTCGCGACCCGGAAATGCGTCAGCGGATTGGCGGGATCGATCGCGACATCGTCCTTGCCGACCCCGTCCTTGCGGATCAGGGGCTCGGTGAGGCGATCGGGGTGGTGCACATAATCGAAGCCAAAGCGGCCCTTGACGCAGAGGCGGTTGTGGTTGGAGGGCCCGTCCTTCCCCTCGACCGCGACGATGTGGTCGTTCCGGATCTTGTAGGTCAGCTGGCAGCCGACCCCGCAATAGGGACAGACGCTCTCGACCTCGCGATCGGGCTCGTTGCAAAAGACCCCGTTCTGGTCGACGAGGCTCGCCGGCATCAAGGCGCCCGTCGGGCAGGCCTGCACGCATTCGCCGCAAGCGACGCAGGTTGAGCGGCCCATCGGGTCGTCGAAATCGAACACGATCTTCTCGCCGTGACCGCGCCCGGCCATGCCGATGACGTCATTGACCTGCACCTCGCGGCAGGCGCGTACGCACAGATTGCAGTGGATGCAGGCATCGAGCTGCACCGCCATCGCCGGATGACTGCGGTCGGGCGCCGGCGGCAGGCGGCGCGGAAAGCGGCTCGCGCCAACCTCGACCGCATCGGCCCATTGCCAGAGCCGCGACTGCGGGTCATGTGCCGCGGCGCGCTCGGGCTGGTCGCCGATCAGCAATTCGAACACGAGCTGACGCGACGCCTTGGCGCGCTCGCTTGCCGCCTGCACCTTCATGCCCGGCGTCGGCCGCCGGATGCAGGAGGCGGCCAGTACCCGCTCGCCGTCGATCTCGACCATGCAGGCGCGGCAATTGCCGTCGGCGCGGTAGCCCGGCTTTGGCAGCCAGCACAGATGCGGGATCTCGACACCTTGCCGGTTCGCCACCTGCCAAATCGTCTCGCCCGGCTGCGCCTCGACCTCGGCGCCGTCCAGCGTAAACCGAATAGGATCAGTCATCGCACGGTCACTCTCATATCCGCTGCAGCCGTTGGATGAAGTTGTTGACCTCGGGCTGCGCCCAGGTATCGCCGTTGTTCCAGAAATCCAGCAGCGCGTCCCTATTCCGCGAGACCCATTCAATCACCTGCGGCGAGCGCTGCCGAAAAACGCGAGCAGGCAGGCTGTTCGCCACCACGGCCGGCGGATTGGCGACCGATACGGAAAAGCCAGGCTGCGTCCGGCCCGGGCGAACGAAATATTTGACCCGAGGCCCGTGCGATCCCATCGCGGTCGAGATGAAAATCGTCCCGGGGACGCCGGTTTGCTGGCTCGTCAGATTGGCCATCTCGACGACGTCCTCGCCCGACAATTCGTCGGCCAACGATATGTCCGGTGGAATCTGCGTCCTATAGTCAGCCGTACTCACCGGCTCATGCTCTTTCTCCGCTCGTCAGATCGCCGCGGAAATGCTTCACGACCATCTTGACCGGGTTCATCGCGGCTTGTCCCAGCCCGCAGATCGACGCATCGGCCATGACGCGCATCAATTCGGCTAGCAGATCCTCGTCCCAGCGCGGCTCGTTCATC
>VAZF01000403.1 GCA_005888425.1 Alphaproteobacteria bacterium | reverse complement strand
GACTAAACCGCTCTCGCGGTAATTGGTGGCAAGAGGTGGAGTAGCGGGAAGCCGGCATCCTGTCTTGAGATTGAGGGGCTCAGAACCTCACCCAAGACAGGAGCCTCCAATGACCGACAAGGCCATCAGTCCGTTACGCCGGCGCCTGATCGACGACATGGCAATCCGGCAGCTTAGCCCCAAGACGCAGCTCCACTATATCCGCCACGTCAAAAGGTTTGCCGATTTTCTGGGCCGGTCTGCCGACAAGGCCACCGCCGAGGATGTCCGTCGCTATCAGTTGTGGCTGGCGTCGATCGGGACGACGGTACCGACCGTCAACGTCAGTGCCACGGCGCTGCGGTTCTTCTTCAGGGTCACGCTGAAGCGCCGCGATCTTGCCGAGGAGCTCGTCTCGACCCGCGAGCCGCGCCGCCTGCCCGTTGTTCTGAGCCCGGAAGAGGTCGGTCGGCTGCTCGCCTCGGCGACAAACATCAAGCACAAGGCGATGTTGAGCCTGGCTTACGCCACCGGCCTGCGAGCCTCGGAGGTCGTCTCGCTCAAGCTCACCGATATCGATCGTGACCGGATGGTCATCCGGGTCGAGCAGGGCAAGGGCAAGAAGGATCGCTATGTCATTCTCTCGCCCAAGCTTCTCAAGATATTGCGCGACTGGTGGCGCGCCGCGCGCAAGAAGGGATGGATGTCTCCCGGGCAGCCCTGGCTGTTTCCTGGCTACCGCGGGCAGCATACGAGTGCGCGCCAGCTCCACCGGATCGTTCGCCTGGCGGCGGGGCGTGCCGGCATTACCAAACGTGTCGGCGTTCACACATTGCGGCACAGCTTTGCCACGCATCTCTTGGAGCAAAAAACCGATATCCGGGTCATCCAGGTTCTGCTCGGACACAAGAAGCTCGACACGACGGCGCTCTACACCCGCGTCGCCATCAGCGCGCTCGGCCAAGTGACAAGCCCGCTCGACTTCCTGTTAAAGATGCCCGGCTGACGCGCGACCGTTGTCACGGCCAGCGGTCGAGGTGGCGGACATCTTCCGCCACCGGGGGCCGGCCTGGCGTGCGTCTCACGCCGGCCATGTGAGCCTCGGCCAACTCAAGGTCATGTCGGCGATCGAGCGCTGCCGAACGGCGGCGTTGGGCGGTCATGTCGAGCGCTGCGAAGCCTGCGCCCACTTGCGCATCTCTTACAACTCCTGTCGCAATCGGCATTGCCCAAAGTGCCAGGCCGCCGCTGCCAAGGAGTGGCTCACCGACCGCCGAGCTGAGCTGCTGCCGGTGCCCTATTTCCATGTCGTCTTCACCCTGCCGGGACCGGTCGCCGACATCGCCTACCAGAACAAATCGGTCGTCTATGACCTGTTGCTCAAAACCGCCGCCGAAACCTTGATCACCATCGCGGCCGACCCCAAGCACCTCGGCGCGCAAATCGGCCTCACTGCTGTGCTGCATACCTGGGGATCGGCTCTGACCCACCATCCGCACGCTCATATCATCGTTCCCGGCGGCGGCTTCTCACCCAATCGCCAGCACTGGATTGCCTGCCGACCGGGTTTCTTTCTGGCGGTCCGAGTGCTCTCGCGCCTGTTCCGGCGGCTGTTTCTGGAAAGGCTGACCGCCGCGCACCAGACCGGGCGATTGGAGTTTTTCGCCGATCAGGCCGCCCTGGCCGAGCCTGCCGCCTTCAAAGCTCACCTCGCCGCACTGCGCAAGCACGAATGGGTGGTCTATGCCAAGCCGCCTTTTGGCGGACCCGGCGCTGTGCTCGCCTACCTGTCTCGCTACACGCACCGGATTGCTATTGCCAATAGCCGCCTCATCGCCTTCGACGGCGAGCGCGTGACTTTCAAATGGAAGGATTACCGAGCCAAGGGCGACGCTCGCTACAAGCTCATGACGCTCGACGCCGCCGAGTTCATCCGCCGCTTCCTGATCCACGTCCTGCCCGACGGGTTCCACCGCATCCGCCACTACGGCCTCTTCGCCAATGCCAGCCGGGCCGCCAATATCGCATTGGCCCGTCAGCTCCTCGGTGCACCCGGTCCAGCTCCCTCGAACGCTGAGAGCGGCCCCGCTGACGGTGGTCACCAAGACGCAGAGCCGAATGCTTGTCCTTGCTGCGGCGGGCGGATGATCATCCTCGAGACCTTCGAACCCGGCTGCCAGCCGCGCCAGTGGCCCATCCCATCGATCGGGCTCGACAGTTCATGACCATCGCACCCCTGTCGCCGTCCCCCATCACCGCTTCTGTGCGACGCCGCTATTTCACCGGCGACGGCGACCCTCCGCCGACCGCAACTGTCAGCGCCACCTTCGACCGCCAAAACGCCGATCGCTCACGACAAAACCACCCTTCCGATCCTGCACATGGCGACCAAAACCAACGCCGCGGTGATTACCCAGCCGTCGTCCGTGTTCGAAAACCGAAAGATCACGGCACACACCGCCCCTAAATCCCCATAGACCGACACCAGCGTCGGTGCGAACTCCCCCGCGGTTTCCTCCCTCGAGGCTTTTCGGACGCCTGCCTCCGTGCATCCCCGCGCGCCTGCGCCCGGCAGGCATCCGAAAACCCTTAACGATAGCGGCCATTGGTCGACATCTTTAACCGGCTCACGTTGACCCCAAGCGGCATTCGGGCGACAGGAGGCGCCCCCGGTCCCGGCGCGCGGCAAGAGCCGTATCTTGATCTAAATCAAGGCATGTCTGCTCGGCGGCATCAAACTGGGCTACTGTCGCCGTCCGCAGGTCAATGAGGGCCTCCATTCCAGAGGTCAATGAGGGCCTCCATTCCAGCTTTAGCAGGGAAATGAAGGTGTTGCGTGCCACGGCTTCTTGGAGATGGATCATGAAATCGCGATACATCAGAACTGCCGTCGGGGTACTCGCCTGCGGGGTGGTCGGGTTGCTATCCGCAGCTCGTGCTGCCGAACCTGCCAGCCCCACACAGCCAGGAATCAGCGCAGAAGCCACCGCGGCAATACAGCAAATGAGTAAGACGCTGTCAGCGAATGAGTTTTCATTCCAGGCACGGACGATCCGGGTCTACCAGGACAGCGAGGGACAGCCGCTTCATATTTTTCACGCCCTGAAGGTCATCGCACACCGGCCGGACCGGCTCGCCGTTCACGCCATCGGCGACGATGGGGGGAACGACCTGTTCTACGACGGCAAAACGGTCACGGTCTTCGGGGCTGCTCAGAACAAGTACGCGACGATTGCCGCGCCGAACAACATTCAGGCGACGCTGGATGAGGTATCGGACCGCCTCGGGGTCGAGTTTCCGCTCGCCGATTTCCTCGACGCCGAGCCCGGCAAGGCGTTCTTGTCGGGTGTGACAAGCGGCAGAGAGGTCGGCACCGTCACGATCGACGGCAAGCCCTATCGTCATTTGTTCTTCTCACAGACGGGCGGTATCGAGCTG
>VAZF01000402.1 GCA_005888425.1 Alphaproteobacteria bacterium | reverse complement strand
TCTGACCGGCGGGGATGCGCCCTTGCACGTGAATGACCGCATAATGCGGGTCTTGGCGCGTGATCTGGTAATACGGCAATTCGCCGCCGGTGAAACTCACATTCAGCCGGCTGTACCGCGTCGGCTGATCGAAGGCGATGACGATCAGCCAGCTCCAGCTGACATCGGCCAAAAGTTTCAGCTTCTGGTCCTGCGTCTTGTCGGTTTTCTCGCCCGGGCCGGGCGCATAGCTGATGGAATTGCGGAAGGCGTACCAGTCGGCAACGTTTGCCCCCTCCGAGCCGCTCGGGTACTCGTCGTCGATCGGGAACTGCAGCGATAACCGGGTTTCGACGTAACGGGGCCCCTGCGTCGCCGCCTGTGGCGGGTCCGGCGGCTGCTCCGGGGCAGCTAGCGCGACGATAGCGGGACCATTGACCCGCTCGGCAACGACGAGCCCGATCGCCAGCCCTAGAAGACCGGCGCCGACCGCCAGCCCGATATCGACGACCCGGCGCGCCACCCCTAAAGCCGGCGTTAACCGGTGCTCTGCATAATACCCCGGCACTACTGCCTGCAGCGCCGGAGCCGGCGTGATGAACCGAACCAAATGGATGCGCCTCTCGGTGCGCGATCTCGGCGATGTCATCCGCTGGGCCGGGGCACAGAATGCGCGTGAGATTAGCGAGTTCCGCTACCGGGTGGTCAACGGTCGCGAAATCGTATCGTTTCGCCTGGTTCGGCTGGCGGGCGAAGTTGCGCGATTTCCGGCGAATCGCCGGAGTTGCGGGGCGACGGCTCGAGCAGACGCTCGGGATCGCCACGGCGGCACCAGTCTTGCCATTACCCGCCCATCGCCTCGCGAAACTCCAGCCGGTCACCGCAGCAACGCGCCCGCGGATCCAGCCGCGGCAGCGCTAGCGCGGGCGCCGCGCCCGCCCGCGGCGCGGCCGCTTCCCGAGCATCGGCACGATGCCAGTCGGCGGTTCAGGCGCGAGGGTGGCCGACGGCAATGTCTCAGCCAGGAGCCGCCGCTCCGCTTCGAGCGCGGCAATCTTTTGCTGCAGCGTGTTCGCCTCGTCGAATTTGAAAGCCGACATCGCCAGCTCGTATCTCGCCTGCAGCACAGCAAGCTGGCCTTCCATCATCGCGAGCCGGCCACGCTGCTCCGCCATCGGCTCCATCACGCGCCCCTACTCTCCGGATCTCAGGCCCCCGCCCAACGAAGCTTAAGCTTCGATGAAGCGCTGTGCTAACGTTTGAGGCACGAGGTCATCGGGAGCGCGACAAGCCCGGATCAGGGAGGACACGCGATGAACAGGGCTGCGTATCGGTTGGCGGCGTCGACCGTTTTCCTGTGTCTGGTGGCCAGCCCGGCCCTCGCCCAGAAATCGGGCGGCATCCTGCGGCTGTCCCATTTCGACAGCCCGGCCTCGATGTCGATCCTCGAAGAGGCGACGCGTGCCGCCGAGCAGCCGATGATGGGCGTCTTCAACAACTTGGTCATGTACGACCAGCACGTCGCGCAGGCCAGTCTCCAGACAATCGTCCCCGACCTCGCAACCGGCTGGTCGTGGAGCGAGGACGGCAAGGAGCTGATTCTCCCGCTACGACAAGGTGTCAAATGGCACGACGGCAAGCCGTTCACGGCAGCCGATGTCAAATGCACCTGGGATCTGCTGATGGGGACAGCGAACGACAAGCTGCGGGTCAACCCGCGTAAATCCTGGTATCGCAACGTCGAAGCGGTCATGCCAAACGGCGATTACGAGGTCTCGTTCCGCCTTAAACGGCCGCAGGTTTGGCTCTTGACGCTCCTCGCCTCGGGATGGGCGCCGGTCTATCCCTGCCACGTGCCGGCGCGCGAGATGCGGCAGAAGCCCATCGGCACCGGTCCGTTCAAGTTCGTCGAGTTCAAGCCGAACGAATACATCAAGGTGGCGAAGAACCCCGACTACTGGAAGCCGGGCCGGCCCTATCTCGACGGCATCGAATACACGATCATGCGCGAGATTGCGCCCCGCAACCTAGCCTTCTTCGCCGGCAAGTTCGATGTCACCTCGCCCTACGGCGTGACGATCCCGACGCTGAAGGATTTCAAGGAGCAGGCGCCGCAGGCGAGCTGTGAGATCACGGCAACCAATGTCAACCGCACGATGCTCATCAACCCGAATACCCCACCGTTCGACAAACCCGAACTGCGACGGGCAATGGCGCTGAGCCTCGATCGCAAGGCGTTCATCGACATCATTACCGACGGGCAGGGCGATATCGGCGGCGTCATGCTACCGGCGCCCGAGGGCGTGTGGGGCATGCCGGCCGACATGCTGCGGAGCTTGCCGGGCTACGATCCCGATGTAGCAAAAAATCGCGCGAACGCGCGGGCCATCATGGAAAAACTCGGCTACGGTCCGCAGAACCGGCTCACCACCAAATTGTCGGTGCGCAACATCCCATCGTGGCGCGACCCGGCGGTGCTGCTTAGCTCGCATCTGAAGGAAATCTACATCGATGCTGAGCTCGACGTTGTCGATACGACGCAATGGTACCCAAAAGTGGCGCGCAAGGATTTCACCACCGCGCTGCAGGTGACAGAGGCCGGGGTCGACGACCCTGATCAGACGTTTTATGAAAGCTATGTCTGTGGGGCCGAACGCAACTACTCGGGCTACTGCAATCCGGAGGTCGACAAGCTCGTCGACGATCAATCCGCCGAAGCCACCCCGGACAAACGCAAGCAGCTCGTGTGGAAGATCGAGCGCGTGTTGGCGGAAGCGGCCGTGCGCCCGGTTATCTTCTATCCGCGGGGCGCCACCTGCCAGCAGCCCTGGGTGAAGGGACTGACGGTCATGAACAACAGCATCTACAACGGCTGGCGGATGGAAGACGTCTGGCTCGATAAATAAAAGATGCTCCGGCTGAAAGACGGAGAACGAGATCTCCGCAGGTCGCCGGCACAGAGGGGGCGCGGATGAGGCGAGAGCGGCGGGCGTTCTTCCCGATCGCGGCGGGCTTGGCGGCAGCGTTCCTGCTGGCATTTCCGGCTGCGGCGCAGAAATCGGGCGGCACCTTGCAGATGCCCAATTTCGCCAGCCCGGCCTCGATGTCGATCCACGAAGAATCGACGATCGTCGCCGGCATCCCGATGATGGGCGTGTTCAACAACCTCGTCGTGTTTGACCAGCATATCGCTCAGAACA
>VAZF01000401.1 GCA_005888425.1 Alphaproteobacteria bacterium | reverse complement strand
GGCCGCCGCATCGCTCGCCTCACCCCTGACGCACAGCACCGGCTGCAGGAGATCAAGCAGGCTATGGAGAATATCGAGGCGTTGCGGAAGGAAATCCGGAAGAGATCCGGGCTCATAACCGCCGAAGAAATCGTCTCGTCGATCCACGAAGGGCACAAAATTTAGTGCCTTTTGCGCTCGATGCGTCGGCGGCGCTGGCCTGGGTTTTGCCAGAAGAAAGCCCGGCGGCCGAGCAGGCCAGGGCACGGATTGCGACCGATGATGCTCTGGTTCCCGCGCTGTGGTGGTTTGAATTGCGCAACGGCCTGATCGTCAACGAGAGGCGGGGGCGAATCACGGAAGACGAAACCGCAGACTTTCTGCGGCGCGAGCCGAGGGCGTGGCGGTGCTGGGCGAATAGCCCCGCTAAACTGAGAAGTATTTTGCTTGCGGGTGGTGGACGACGATCGCCGAAGTCGATTGCTCGGGGTCGAGCTGGTCTTCATCGCTGAGCGCGACGCCGATCTCGTCGGCGCGCAGCAACTCCAGAATGAGCCGCTGGTCGGCGAGGTTCGGGCAGGCCGGGTAGCCGAAGGAATAGCGGCTGCCGCGATAGCCCTGGTTCAGCATCTCGTCATGATCGCGCGCCTCCTCGGTGGCAAACCCGAGTTCGCCGCGGATGCGCTTGTGGACGTATTCGGCGAAGGCTTCGGCCATCTCGACCGACAGCCCATGCAGATAAAGGTAATCCTGGTATCGGTTGTCGGCGAACCATTCGCGCGCCGCCTCCGAGGCGCGGCGGCCCATCGTCACAAGCTGGAGTCCGATGACGTCGCGCTCGGGATCGTCGACATCGCGGAAGAAATCGGCGATGCAGAGCCCGCCCTCCTTGTTCTGGCGCGGGAAGGAGAAGCGCGCGGTCTCGCGCTCCCTTCCTCCCTTGGCCGTGTCGTCGAACAGGATCACGTCATTGCCTTCGGCGGCGCAGCGCCAATAGCCATAGGCGGCTTGCGGCACCAGGATGTTCTCGCGGATCGCGATGTCGCAAATGCGCGCGAGGACCGGACGGAGCTCCTTTTTCGCCCACGCCTTGTATTCGGCCAGGGTGCGGCCCTCTTTCCGGTAGCCCCACTGGAATTGGTAGAGCATGCGCTCGTTGAGATAGGGCACGATCGCCTTGGCTGGCACGCGGGCGATCGTCTGCGGCCCCCAAAAAGGCGGCAGCGGCACCGGTACGCCCTGGTTCAGCTCGGCGCGGCGCAGACGGATTTCTTCGAGGTCGACGGGACGCATCACCCGCGCATCGGCGGCACGGCCCAGTTTGCGCGACTCGTTCTTCGGACGGCCGATGCTCTTTTGCTGCACCTCGCCGAGATAGCCGTCGAAATCATTGCCGGTGATGCGGTCCATCAGCGCGAGGCCGTCGAAGGCGTCGCGCGCATAGGCGACGCGGCCGCACGCATAGGCCTTCACGCAATCCTCCTCGACATAGCGCCGGGTCAACGCGGCGCCGCCGAGCATGACCGGCATGTCGAGGCCGAGCCGCGTCATCTCTTCCAAATTCTCGCGCATGACGACGGTCGATTTGACGAGGAGGCCAGACATGCCGATCGCATGCGCCTTGTGCTCGACGGCGGCGTCGAGGATCGTCGCGATCGGCTGCTTGATGCCGAGATTGACGACGCGATAGCCGTTATTGGTCAGGATAATGTCGACCAGATTCTTGCCGATGTCGTGCACATCGCCGCGCACCGTCGCCAACACGACGATGCCCTTTTCCTGGCCCTCGATCCGCTCCATGAAGGGTTCGAGATAGCCGACCGCCGCCTTCATCGTCTCGGCCGATTGCAGCACGAACGGCAGTTGCATCTGGCCGGCGCCAAACAGATCGCCGACCGTCTTCATGCCGGAAAGCAGGATGTTGTTGATGATGTCGAGCGGCGGATAACTCTGCATCGCCAGTTCGAGATCGGCTTCGAGATCCTGCCGGTCGCCATCGACGATGCGTTGCGCGAGGCGGTCTTCGAGCTTTTCCGGGCGGCCCTTCTTCTCGGCCTTTTCGATCGTGCGGTCCTGGAACAGCGCCATGAAGGCCTGCAGCGGATCGTAGCCGTCACGACGGCGGTCGAAGATCAGATCCTCCGCGATCCGCACCTCCTCCTCGGGGATGCGGTGCAACGGCTGGATCTTCGAGAAATGCACGATCGCGCCGGTCAGACCGCGGCGCAGCGCGTGATCGAGAAAGACCGAATTCAGCACCTGCCGCGCCGGCGGGTTGAGGCCAAACGAGATGTTCGAGAGGCCGAGGATGATCTGGCACTCGGGCATGCGGTCGCGGATGCGTTCGATCGCATCCAAAGTATTGAGCCCGAGCTTGCGGTCGTCCGCGTTGCCGGTGCAAATCGTGAAGGTCAGCGGGTCGAACAGTAGGTCGCTCGGCGGCAGGCCGTGCTTGTTGCAGGCGAAATCGTAGAGACGCTCGGCGACCGCGAGCTTGTGCTCGATCTCTTTCGCCATCCCAGTCTCATCGATGGTCAGCGCGATGACCGCCGCGCCAAAACGGCGCGCGAGCTTCAGGCGCTTGTCGGCCGCCTCTTCGCCATCCTCGAAATTGATCGAATTGATGATCGGCTTGCCGCCATAGAGCTTCATCGCGGCTTCGAGCACCGGGTATTCGGTCGAGTCGATGACCAAAGGCGCATTGATCGAGCCGCGCATGCGGCTGACGATCTCGGACATCTCGGCGATTTCGTCGCGTCCGACAAAAGCGGTGCACACATCGAGCGTGTGCGAGCCTTCCTTGACCTGCTCGCGGCCGATCTCGACACAGCCCTCCCAATCGCCCTGCTCCTGCAGGCGGCGGAAGGCGCGCGAGCCATTGGCGTTG
>VAZF01000450.1 GCA_005888425.1 Alphaproteobacteria bacterium | reverse complement strand
AGCGAGCGCGACAGATCGGATGGGCCGACCGCGAGGAGATCGACGCCTTCGACCGCGGCGATCTCGTCGATCCGCTCGATCGCCTCGACATCCTCGATCATGCAGGCCAGCAAGATCTCGCGGTTGGACTGCGCCATGTGATCGAGCAGGGCTACCTTGCCGAACTCGGCGGCGCGGCTGCCGGCCGCCATGCCGCGTTCGCCCTGCGGCGGGTAGCGCACCGCCTTGACCGCCTCGCGCGCGGTGGCGGGATCGGACACGTGCGGCACCTGAATGCCCTGCACGCCCTGATCGAGCAGGCGCAGGATAAAGGCCGGGTCAAAACCCGGCGTGCGCACGATCGACGTGATGCCGGCACGCTCGGCCGCCATGACCATCCCGGTTACGTCGTGCAGGTCGAACGCGGTGTGCTCCATGTCGATAAAGGCGGCGTCAAATCCGGCGAGGCCGATGATCTCGACGATCTGCGGGTCGGCGATACCGCCGGTATGCGTGCCGAGCGCGAGCCCGCCCGCATTCATGATCCGCTTGACCCGGTTCTCCTGCATCTCTTCCTCCTCAGCGTGGTGACTCAGCCCGTATGGGCGCGGATGAACGCCTTCATCCGCTCGATCGCCGGGCGAGCATAGGGCGCGTCGGGCTTGCCGGTCATAAAGCCGTGATTGGCGCCCTTGTAGAACTGCAGTTCGATGTCACCGCCCGCCTTTTTCCAGCCGGCGACGAGCCGTTGCATCGTCTCCACCGGTACCCATTCGTCGCTGTCGCCGCCAAAGACGAGCGCCGGCGGCAGATGCACCTTGTCGCCGCGGTCGAGGATCGCCGGCGGGCTGCCCTCGCTCATCGTCGCCTCGTCACGCCAGAACGCGTGATGATTTTCCACAAGCTCGGCATTGCCGGCCTTCTTCGCGAGGTGGTAGCGCAAGAGCGGGTCGAGGACGCCCCAGCCCGACACGACAAAGGCGACCCGCGCATCGATCTGCGGCGCTTCGGGGAGCGGCAAAGCGGCGTAATCCGGATTGTCGGGCCGCATCGCCGCGAGCAACGCCTGATGCCCGCCGCTCGATGTCCCGAAAACACCGACCCAATCCGGGCGGCTGCCATAGGTGCGGGCGCGCGCCTTCAACCAGCGGATGCCGAGATTGATGTCGGCGATCGAGGCCGGGTAGGGCGCCTCGGGCGGCATGCGGAAATCGAGCGACGCCACGAGGATGCCGCTCTCGGCGAAGGCCCGCGAAATGAAATCGTTGTCGGTGCGGTCCTTGCTGGTCCAGGCGCCGCCATGCACCTGCACAACGGCCGGAAACGGCCCGGTGCCGGCGGGCCGGTAAACCCGCGCCAGCAGGGCCTTGCCGCCCTGGCGCTGATATTCGACATCCTCGACCCTGATCTCCGGCCGGGTCTGGGCTTCGACAATCGTGGCCATGGGGCTCCTCCTGCAATCGCTGGCGGACTGTAGCAGCCGCTGCCGGCCTCGTCTGCCCGCCACCAGTTATACCGGCTGATGGGTTTCGCTTCGCTCAACCCATCCTGCGATCGGGGTTATACTGCGGTTTCGCAGCACGTTGGCGGACACACGGCAGGAGCGACATGCGCCGGACAGCGAGTTCAACCACAGCCGCTGAGGTCACCGAGACCGCCGACGGCTCTTCGGGCCGTTCCTCGGCGCGCCTCGTCGCGGCGCTCGAGGCCTTGACCCGTGCCGAGGAGGGGATGGGGCTGGCCGAGTTGAGCATCGCGGTCGGGGCACCGAAGAGCAGCCTATTGGGCATCCTGCGCTCGCTGGTCAGGCTGGGCTATCTGGCACATGCGCACGGCCTCTACCGTCTCGGGCCGCGCTCGTTCCGGCTTGCCGCCGATATGCTGGCGGTGCGGCGATTCCCCAGCCTCGTCAGGCCGGTACTGCAGGATCTTCATGCCCGGACTGAGGAAACCGTGTTCCTGGTCCAGCTCGATGACGTGGCGCGCCGCGTCACCTATGTGGAAGGGATCGATAGCCCCAACCCGGTGCGCTACACCGTGCCGACCGGCACGACGCGGCCCCTCTATGTCTCGGCCGGCGGGCTGATGCTGCTGGCGTTTCAGGATCCGGCCTTCATCGACACCTACCTGCGCTCGGTGTCGCTCGATCCGCTGACGCCGCGCACGATCACCGATGTCGGCAAATTGCGGCAGCGCCTTCAGACGATCCGCCGCGACGGGTTCGCGGTCAGCCTCGGCGAGACCGTGCCGGGGGCCGCCGGCGTCGCGGCGCCGATCTTCAACGCCGATGGCAGCGTTACCGCCGGGCTCTTGATCGCGGCGCCGATCGAGCGCTTCGAAAAGCAATTGCCGCGCTTCAAGCGGCTGCTGCAGGACGCGACCTCGATCGTATCCGGGATCACCCCGCCACCGGCCGCGGCCGGACCGCGCCCGCCGCGTACCCGCTCGGGGCGCACTGCCCGGGGCGGCGATTGACCCCGCTCGAAAGCACATTCAAAATACCGAACAGTGTTCAGGAATTGACAAGGGCTACGCACCGCCATGATCAAACGCTTTCACGCGCTCTATGTCGGGCAGATCGAGCTCGACAATATCGGCCTCAACGGCACGCCGGCCAACGAGCGGCGCTACCCGAACGAGCGTCTGTCGGAGGTGTTTCAGGCCTCGCTCGACGTCGCGCGCGTCATGGATGAAACAGGCTATTACTGCTTCTGGGGCGCGGAGCATCACTTCCAGCGCGAAGGCTATGAGTGCATCCCCAATTTGATCCAATGGGGGTTGTGGCTCGCAACGCAGACGCGGCGGCTCAAATTCGGCAGCGCCTTCAACATTCTGCCGATGTGGCATCCGATCCGCCTCGCCGAGGATTACGCGATGGCGGATATCGTCACCGACGGGCGCATCGTCATGGGCGTCGGGCGCGGCTATCACACGCGCGAGGTCGAGACGTTCGGCGCGCCATTGCTTGACGCCAACGCCAATCGCGAGCTGTTCGAGGAGCAGCTACAGCTCCTGTTGAAGTGCTTCAACGAGGAGCAGTTCCATCACAAGGGCAAGTATTACGAATGCCCGCCAGGGGTGCCGTATCGCGGCTACGATCTCCAAGACATCACCTGCGTGCCGCGCCCGAAGCATCTGCCGGTCGAGGTATGGATGCCGATCGCCAGCGGCCGCACGATCGACATGATGGCGCAATACGGCCTCAAGGCGATGGTGACGCTGAACGGCGAGAAAATTCTCGACGACGTCGTGCGCGCGTTTCATGACGCGTGTCATCGCCACAATCGGCCGACGCAGCTCGGTGAAGACATGATCTGGGGCGCCGGCATCTATCTCGCCGATACGCAGGAGGCGGCGATCCGGAAATGCGAAGCGGCGCATGACGAGCGCTACAAATGGTTCGCGCCGTTCGGGTTTGTGCGCTACGCCGACGAGCAGGGCCGCACCTGGGGCACACCTGGTGCGGCGGCGGCGATCCCGAGCCTGCGCGAAGGCGTAAAGCAGAAGGCATGGTTCTGCGGCTCGCCGAAAGACGTCATCGCGGGCATCAAATCGATCGAGGCGAAGTATCCCGGTCTC
>VAZF01000101.1 GCA_005888425.1 Alphaproteobacteria bacterium | reverse complement strand
CCCGCACCAATTTTCTCGCCGTGCGCATCATGCACAACGGCGACAGCCAGCTCTTCGCGACCGGCCGCTATCTCGACAAGATCGCCGTCGCAGAGGTGCCGTTCCGCTTTGTCGAGCGCCTCGTCATTCTCGACAGCCGCAAGGTCGACACGCTTTTGGTGCTCCCGCTGTGACGCTGATGACCGGACCGCGGGCGTCTCGCCCGCAATGCGGCCGGGACGGCCGCGGTCCCAAGAAGTGCGATGTCCGAAGCTGAGGACATCCTGTTCGGGTGCGAGGGCGGGGTCGCGACCGTCACGTTGAACCGGCCGCAGGCCCTCAACGCCTTTACGCTCGACATGTACCGCCGCTTCGACCCGATGCTGCGCGGCTGGGCGGAGGATCCCGCAATCAAGGCCGTGCTGATCCGCGGCGCCGGCGAGCGCGCCTTCTGCGCCGGCGGTGACGTCCGGGCGATCTACGAAGCGGGTCGCGGCATCTCCGGCGACCACTCCCTGACGGCCGCGTTTTTCCGTGAGGAATACGAGCTGATCCGCCGCATCCACCGATACCCGAAACCCTATGTCGCGATCATCGACGGCATCACGATGGGCGGCGGCGCCGGCGTCTCGGTCAACGGCGCTTATCGAGTCGCGACCGAGCGCACGATGCTGGCGATGCCGGAAACCGGCATCGGCCTCTTCCCCGATGTCGGCGCGACGCGCTTTCTCAATCTCTGCCCCGGACGGATCGGCCGCTATCTCGGGCTGAGCGGCGTCCGGGTCGGCGCCGCCGATGCGCGCTATTGCCGTTTCGCGACGCATTACGTGCCGCGAGAGCGGGTGCCCGCACTGATCGCGGCGCTCATCGGGAGCGGCGGGGTCGAAGAAACCCTCGCCGGCTTTGCCGCCGATCCCGGGCCGGCGCCGATTCGCGCCCGCCAGCCGGCGATCGACCGCTGCTTCGCCGGCGACACGGTCGAGGCGATCCTCGATGCGCTGCAGCGTAAAGCGGCCGGCGGTGGCCCCGATGCCGAATGGGCCGGCGAGACCCATGCCGGCCTGCTGACGAAATCGCCGACCAGCCTCAAGATCACCTTGCGCCAGCTGATCACCGGCCGCGACCTTGCGATCGAGGAGGCGCTCGCCCTCGAATACCGGCTGACCCAGCACGTCATGGCCGGCCACGATTTTTACGAGGGCGTGCGGGCCGTGCTCGTCGACAAGGACCAGCAGCCGCGCTGGGATCCGCCGACACTCGCCGGCGTCGACGAGGCGATGGTCGATTCCTATTTCGCGCCGCTCGGCGAGGCGGAGCTGCGCTTCGACTGAACGCGGTATATCGCGTTGCGCCAGGATTTGTCTAAAGTTTGACACTTGCGCGAGACATCGCGCCACCGCACACCCACGGGGGGGACAAGCATGGCGACGATCGGCTTTATCGGCCTCGGCAATATGGGTGCGCCGATGGCGGCGAACCTGCTGAAGGCGGGGCACCAGGTCATCGGTTACGACCTCGTCGCGAGCGCCCGTGCGGCATTGGAAGAGAGGGGCGGCCGCGCCGCCACGAGCGCGGCGGAAGCCGCTGCGGCCGGCGAGATCGTCATCACGATGCTGCCGGCGGGACCGCAGGTCCGCGAGGTTTATCTCGGCCCGGATGGGATCATCGCCCGCGCGAAGCCGGACGCGCTGTTGATCGATTGCTCGACAATCGACGTCGAGACGGCGCGCGCCGTCGCCGCCAATGCGGGCGAATCGCAGCTCCTGATGCTGGACGCGCCGGTCTCCGGCGGGGTCATTGGCGCGGAGGCCGGCACCCTCACTTTTATGGTCGGGGGAGAGGCCGCCGCCTATGCGCGCGCCGAGCCGATTCTGCAGGCGATGGGCCGGACAATCGTCCATGCCGGCCCGGCCGGCAACGGCCAGAGCGCCAAGATCTGCAACAACATGATCCTCGGCGCCTCGATGATCGCGGTCTGTGAGGGCTTCGTGCTCGCCGAAAGGCTCGGCCTCTCGGTCCAGACCTTGTTCGACATTTGCAGCAAATCAACCAGCCAGTGCTGGGCGATGACCGGCTATTGCCCGGCGCCCGGTCCGGTCCCGGCGGCGCCCTCGAATCGTGGCTACGCCCCGGGCTTTACCGCCGCCAACATGCTGAAGGATCTGCGGCTGGCGCAGCAGGCGGCCGGCACGACGGCGACCGCCACCCCGCTGGGCGCGGCAGCGGCCAATCTTTACCAGATGTTCGTCGACGGCGGCGCCGGCGGGCTCGATTTCTCCGGCATCATGCGGTTCATAAACCTGCAAGAGTCCAACCGATGACAACGAAAATTTAACGAAACTCCTGTTAACCTCTGTTCCGAGCGGTGGCCAAACGAGGCTTTTTATGACGAACGGTTACCTAGAGGTGATTTCGCTGGTCGAGCGGCTTCACCGGCACTTTCTCGAAGTCGTTAAGCTCGAACTCGACGGGCTCAGCATCCACGATATCAACAACGTGCAAGGCATGATGTTGTTTAATATCGGGGATGCCGAGATGACCGTCGGCGAGCTGACGCTGCGCGGCTGCTATCTCGGCTCGAACGTCTCCTACAACGTCAAGAAAATGGTCGAGAACGGTTATCTCGTGCAGGAGCGCTCGGTGCATGACCGCCGGTCGATCCATGTACGGCTGACCGATAAGGGGCGCACCTTGCGCGACCGGCTTTCCGGCATGCATCGCCGCCACATCGAGATGCTTGGGCAGACGACGATCACCGAGGCCGATCTGCAGACCGTCGTGACGACCCTGCGCCGGCTCGAGAGGTTCTGGATCCGCGCCAGCGACCTTGTGCAGCGGCCGGGACAATTCGCCGCCTGATCTTTCGTACGGCATTTTTCAGGTGACCAGGCGGCGTCGGCCTGCGAGTCTCGGGGGAGATATCGCAGGAGCCGCCGCATGCCCTCGCTTCCGCCTCTCGCCGAGCTTGCTCCCGGGCTGAGCGCCGCCGGCGCGCTCGGGCCCAGCGATATCGACGCGCTCGCCGCATCCGGCGTGCGCACGATCGTCAACAACCGCCCCGATAACGAAGACCCGGGCCAGCTCCCGGCCGCCGAAGCCCGCCGTCTCGCCGAGGCGCACGGCATCGCCTATCACCACATTCCGGTCACCGGCCCGACCTTATCGCGCGCCGATGTCGAGGCTTTTGCCGCAGTGTTGCGCTCGGCGGCGCAGCCGGTCGTCGCGCATTGCCGCAGCGGCACCCGTTCGACCTTGCTCTGGGCCTTGACGCGGCTCGATGAGGGCGCCGACGCCAATGCGCTGATCGCGACGGCGGCGGCTTACGGCATCGACATCGCCGCCTTGCCCGCAATCGCCGCCCGCCTCGGATAGCCGGTCAAAATCCGTCAGTTGCTGAATGCGGGGATCCCGGTCTGGGCGCGGCCGAGGATCAGCGCATGGATATCGTGCGTGCCCTCATAGGTGTTGACCGTCTCCAGATTCATCACGTGGCGGATCACGTGAAATTCATCATGGATACCGTTGCCGCCATGCATGTCGCGGGCGAGGCGGGCGACATCGAGCGACTTGCCGCAATTGTTGCGCTTCAGCATCGAGATCGCCTCGGGCGGGCAGCGCCCCTCATCCTTGAGCCGCCCGAGCCGCACACAAGCGGTGAGCCCGAGCGTGATCTCGGTCTGCATATCGACGAGCTTTTTCTGGATCAGCTGATTGGCGGCGAGCGGCCGGCCGAACTGGCGCCGTTCGAGCGTATAGTTGCGCGCCGCGTGCCAGCAGAATTCGGCGGCGCCCAGCGCCCCCCAGGCGATGCCATAACGCGCGCCGTTAAGACAGGAGAAGGGGCCGCGCAACCCTGAGACGCCGGGGAGCAGGTTCTCCTCAGGAACGAACACCTCGTCCATGACAATCTCGCCGGTCGCCGAGGCGCGCAGGCTGAACTTGCCCTGGATCTTTGGCGCCCGCAGCCCTTTCATGCCTTTTTCGAGGACAAAGCCGCGGATGACGCCGTCTTCGGTCTTGGCCCAGACGACAAAGACGTCAGCAATCGGCGCGTTGGTGATCCACATCTTGTTGCCGGTCAGGCGATAGCCGCCCGGCGCCTTTTTGGCGCGAGTCGCCATGCTGCCGGGATCGGAACCGTGATCCGGTTCGGTCAGCCCAAAGCAGCCGACCCATTCGCCCGTAGCCAGCTTGGGCAGGTATTTCTGGCGCTGCGCCTCGGTGCCGAAATCCCAGATCGGGTACATGACGAGGCTCGACTGCACGCTCATCGCGGAGCGGTAGCCGCTATCGACCCGCTCGACCTCGCGCGCGATGAGCCCGTAAGAGACATAGCTCGCGCCGGCGCAGCCATAGCCCTCGATCGTCGAGCCGAGAAAACCGAGCCCGCCCATCTCATTCATGATCTCGCGGTCGAAGCGCTCTTCGCGGTTCGCGGTCAATACGCGAGGCATCAGCTTTTCCTGGCAATAGGCGCGCGCGCTATCGCGGATGAGGCGCTCCTCCTCGCTTAGCATGTCCTCAATAAGCAGCGGGTCGGCCCAATCGAAGGTCGGGTTTTCGTGCATGCGGCTCATAAAAGCCCTCGGCAGTCGTGATCGTGGCTAATATAACGCGATGCCGCCCGTCCGCGATGCGAGCGGCGGCTTTTGCTCCCGGGCAGCAAAAAGGGCGCCGCGGGGCGCCCTTTCTTTCTTTGCCGCGAGAGCGGCAGGCCGAATGCTATTTCTTCGCGGCGCCGCGCGCGGAATGCCGGCCGGTGCCGCGCCCGAGACCAATCTTCTTGGCAAATTCCGAACGCTGCTGGGCATATTTGGGCGCCACCATCGGATAGTCCTGCGACAGCCCCCATTTCGAGCGATATTCGTCCGGCGTCAGGCCGTAGGTCGAGCGCAGATGACGCTTTAGCATCTTCAGCCTTTTGCCGTCCTCGAGGCAGATCAGATACTCGGGCGTGATCGATTTGCGGATCGGCACGGCGGGCTTCAGCGGCTCGGAGGGCATGTCCGAAACCTGACCTTCGAGGCCGCGTAGCGACTTGTATACCGCGTTGATGACATCGGCCAACTGAGCCGTCGCGAGCGTGTTGTTGCTGACATAAGCCGCGACGACGTCGGCGGTCATCCGCAGCAAATCGTCCTCGGGGGTTTTCGGCGCGGCTGATTCCGCCATGTGCTTGCCTCGATCGGTTGGGGGTTCACCAAAGCGTCATAATTTCAGAGCGAATTTTTGCTGTCAACCGAAACCATTGCGTGAAGCCGAGTTATTCTTGGCAGGAGACGTGCACGACTTGAATTGTGCAAGAATCGAGCTTGCGCTTTGTTATGTCCGGATCGCCTACGACCCCAACAGTATTAATCCCCATCAGATCGAGGACTTAAGTGCAACCCGCCGGTTGGCTCTGGCGAAATTCCTCGGGCGCGCGACGATACGCGATTTATGGTAGGCCGCTGACATGCGTAATCGACATATGGTAGGCTGAAGCAGGATTGGCGCCTCCGTTTGCCGCCACCCCGATCACAAGAGGTGTTGTCCTGGCGATCTCCTCCGCTGTTTCGTCATTGGCCGAACGCGCCACCGGTTTTTTCAGCGACGATGTCGCCACCGCCGATCCCGAACTGGCTGCGGCGATCGACGGCGAGCGCGAGCGTCAGCAATCGCAGATCGAGCTGATCGCCAGCGAGAACATCGTCTCGCAGGCGGTGCTTGATGCGCAGGGTTCGCCGCTCACCAACAAATACGCCGAAGGCTATCCTGGGCGCCGCTATTACGGTGGCTGCGAATTCGTCGATATCGCCGAACGCCTCGCGATCGAGCGCGCGACCCGGCTTTTCGGCTGCGGTTTTGCGAATGTTCAGCCGCATGCCGGCGCCCAGGCAAACGAGACGGTGTTTCTCGCCCTTCTGAAGCCCGGCGACACGATTCTGGGCATGTCGCTTGCCGCCGGCGGCCACCTGACGCACGGCGCGCCGCCCAACCTGTCAGGCAAATGGTTTCATGCCGTCAGCTATGGCGTGCGCGCCGAGGATGCGCGCATCGATTACGACGAGGTCGAGCGGCAGGCCGAACAGCATCAGCCGCGGCTCATCATCGCGGGCGGCAGTGCCTATCCGCGGATCATCGATTTTGCCCGCTTCCGCGCGATCGCGGACAAGGTTGGCGCTTATCTGATGGTCGACATGGCGCATTTCGCCGGACTCGTCGCGGGAAAGGCGCATCCGAATCCGATCCCGCATGCGCATGTCGTCACGACGACGACCCACAAGACCTTGCGAGGGCCGCGCGGCGGCATGATCCTTTGCGAGGATCCCGAGATCGCGCGGCGCATCGATTCCGCGGTCTTCCCCGGGCTCCAGGGCGGACCGCTGATGCACGTCATCGCCGCCAAGGCGGTGGCGCTCGGCGAGGCCTTGCGGCCGGAATTCGCGACCTATGCCCGCGCCGTCGTCGCTAATGCGCAAACACTGGCGGCGACGCTCACTGAGGCGGGGCTCGCGATCGTCTCGGGCGGCACAGACACCCATCTTCTCCTCGTCGACCTGCGGCCGCTTGCGCTGACCGGCCGGGACGCGGAGCAGGCGCTGGAGCGCGCCGGCATCACCTGCAACAAGAACGGCATCCCGTTCGACCCGCAGAAGCCGACCGTCACCTCAGGCATTCGCTTGGGCTCGCCCGCGGCGACGACGCGCGGTTTCGGAGCCGCGGAATTTCGCCAGGTCGGGGCGTGGATCGGCGAAGTCCTGCAGAGCTTGTCGAATAAGCCGGGCGGCGATTCTGCGACGGAGCAACGCGTGCGGCGCGCCGTCGAGGGGTTGTGCGCCCGATTTCCGATCTACCCGGCCATGGACCGGCGCATGCGGCCGAGATGAGATGAACGCCCGCCGCGACGCCGGCGGGGAACGAGGAGGAGGAAATGCGCTGTCCGTTCTGCGGCGCCGACGACACCCAGGTCAAGGATTCGCGCCCGACTGAGGATCGCGGCGCGATCCGTCGCCGCCGCTTCTGCCCGAATTGCGCCGCGCGCTTCACGACCTTTGAGCGGGTGCAGCTGCGCGAGCTGACGGTCGTCAAGAAGAACGGACAGCGGGAGCCTTTCGAGCGCGACAAGCTGGCGCGCTCGATCTATGTCGCGTTGCGCAAGCGGCCGGTCGAAGCCGAGCGGGTGGAACGCGTCATCAACTCCTTGGTGCGCCAACTCGAAAGTTCGGGCGACACCGAGATTCCGAGCGAGGACGTCGGCGAATTGGTCATGGAAGCGCTGTCGACACTTGATAAGGTTGCCTATATCCGCTTCGCCTCGGTCTACCGCAATTTCCGGGAGGCGAAGGATTTCGGCGAATTTGTCGGGCGGATCGCCGCGGATGACGATTGACGGCGGCCTGGCGCCCGCGACCTCCCTCCGAGACAGCACCTCGACCGATCTCGCGATGATGCGCGCCGCGCTGGCCCTGGCGCGGCGCGGCCTCGGCACGACCTGGCCGAACCCTTCGGTCGGCTGCGTCATTGTGAACAATGGTCACGTTGTCGGCCGCGGCTGGACCGGGCGCGGCGGCCGCCCGCATGGCGAGAGGGAAGCTTTGCGGCGCGCCGGGGCGGCGGCGCAAGGGGCTACCGCCTATGTGACGCTTGAACCGTGCAGCCATTGGGGCCAGACCCCACCCTGCGCCGACGCGCTGATTGCTGCCGGGCTGCGCCGCGTGATCGTCGCGCTCGAAGATCCCGATGCACGCGTCGCCGGCAGTGGCATCGAAGGCTTGCGGAAGGCCGGGCTCGCGGTCGAACGCGGATTGTGCGCGGCGGAAGCCGCTGAGCTCAACGCCGGCTTCTTGCAGCGGGTTCGGCTGGGCCGGCCGCTGGTGACTCTAAAGCTCGCCACCTCGCTCGATGGCCGCATTGCCACGGCGTCCGGCGAGAGCCGCTGGATCACCGGCTCCGCCGCGCGCGAGCGGGCGCACCTCCTGCGTGCGACGCATGACGCGATTCTCGTCGGAACCGAAACCGTGCTCGCGGACGATCCTCAGCTGACCTGTCGGTTGCCGGGGCTCGCCGGCCGCTCGCCGCTGCGTGTCGTCCTCGACCGGCAATTGCGCATTCCGCCGTCTGCCCGTCTCCTCGCCGACGCGCGGCAGGTCCCGACCTGGATCGTGACGCTCGGTTCATCCGACCCAGCGCGCCAAGAGCTGTTTCGGAAGGCCGGCATCGAGGTAATCGCTGCCGAGCCTGATGCGGCAGGCCTGATCGATCTCTCTTCGGCTCTCGGGTTATTGGGGGATCGTGGGTTGACGCGACTGCTGGTCGAAGGCGGCGGTCGCCTGGCCGCGGCGCTATTGCGCGCCGATTTGGTGGATCGGCTGGTCTGGTTTCACGCGCCGCTCTTGCTTGGGAGCGATGGCATCCCGGCTGTCGCCGGCCTCGATCCCAATGGGCTCGCCGGTATGCCGCGTTTCGAGCAGCTAGCAACCGAATTCGTCGGTGAAGACGTAATGACCGCGTTCCGGGCGCGCCATCCTGCCGAAGGCGGCCGCCCGGAACAACGGTAGCGAGGAGCGGCTACAGGTTGCCGCAGTGCCGGTCGAGGATGACCGGGATCGCAACGCTGCCCTGGGTTGTGCCCGGGCCAAAGCTCATGCCGGGCGCGAGACGCACCGTTGAGCCGTTGTCAAAGCTCATGCTCGTTGGGCTGGTGACGGTCCATCCGCCGGCGCCCCAGCGCTGGAAGGCGCCGCAATTGACGGCGCTCGCGTCGGCGTCATTGACCGACATCTGGGCCTGGACCGGAACGGCTGCGCCGGCGAGCAACAGGGCCGCAGCGGCGACAAACAGATGTTTCTTCATTCGCACTACCTCCACAAGCCGCGGCCGCTCGCGCGGCCGAGAGATCGAAGATATTCGCCCGGCTAATTCGCCGAGTTGACCGTTTGAATTCAGGTGCTTTGCCATTAACAACACCGCGGCGCGCCGATCGTGCCGAAATCGCCCCAGTGAAACGGGCTCGTGAAACGGCTGGCGCAGGCGCGAGCACGCTTCTAGCTTAGGGCCATGTTCACGGGGATCATCACCGATTTCGGCCGGGTGCACCGGCTGCGGCGCGGCACCGGGCCGGAGGGCGGCTGCGAATTGACGATCGCGACCGCATATCCGGTTGATGAGATCGTGCCCGGCGCCTCGATCGCCTGTTCCGGCCCGTGCTTGACGGTGATAGCCATCGAGCCCGGCGTTTTCACGGTCGAGGCTTCGGCCGAGACCTTGGCGCGCACCACCCTGGGCGAATGGACCGAAGGGACTCCAGTCAATCTCGAGCGCGCGTTGCGGCTCGGCGACGAGCTTGGCGGCCATCTCGTCTCCGGGCATGTTGACGGTGTCGCGCAGCTCGTTGAGCGGCGGCCGGAGGGCGACTCGATCCGCTTCACGATCGAGGCACCGGCGGAGTTGGCGCGCTACATCGCCCCGAAAGGATCGGTGGCGCTCGACGGCGTCAGTCTCACCGTCAACGAGGTTGAAGGGGGGCGCTTCGGCGTCAACATCATCCCCTACACACTGGCTCATACCAGTCTAGGCGAGGCAACGCCGGGTCAGCGCCTGAATCTCGAAATCGATACGATCGCCCGTTACGTTGCCCGACTGCTCGACGTCTCTGGCGCGGAAAGGACAAACGGATGAGCGCGAAGCCCCCGCATCTGCTGCTCGTCGAGGCCCTGTTCTATGAGCACATCGCCGCCGATCTGCGGCGTGGCGCCGAGCGCGTCGTCGCCGAGGCGGGCGCGACCTGCGAGGTCATATCGGTCCCCGGCTCGTTTGAAGTCCCGGTGGCGATCGCGATGGCGGCCAAAGCGGGCGCTCGGTATGACGGCTATGTCGCGCTGGGTTGCGTCATCCGCGGCGAGACGACCCACTACGACCACATCTGCAACGAGACCGCGCGCGCGATCCAGGAATTGGGATCGCGCGACGGTCTTGCTGTGGGGTTCGGCATTCTGACCTGCGAGGACGAAGCGCAGGCCCTCGTGCGCGCCTCGCCCGCCGTGGACCATGGCGGCCGCGATCAGGGCGGTCGCGCGGTCCGCGCCTGCCTAGCTCTCGTCGAATTGAAGCGCCGGTTCACCGAGGGCGGACGGTGAGCGCAACGGCGCCTGCGGTGACTGGCTCGGGCGGACGGCAGGGCGGCGCGAGCCGGCGCCGCCTTGCGCGCCTTGCTGCCGTGCAGGCGCTCTATCAACTCGAGCTTAATCCCGGCCTCGGCACCGAGGCGGTTATCCGCGAATTTGTCCGCGACCGGCTGGGCCGCGAGATCGATGGCGAGCTCTACGGCGAAGCTGATGCCGAATTGTTCGCCGATATCGTCCGCGGCGTCCGCGGCGACCGTGAGCGGCTCGACGAGACGCTGTCGGCCGCGCTCAGCGAGGAATGGCCGTTGGATCGCCTCGAAAGGATCTTGCGGCTGATCCTCGAGGCCGGCGCCTACGAGCTGGCGCGCCGGCCGGACATCCCGCCACGCGTGACAATGAGCGAATATGTCGGCATCGCTTATGCCTTCTTCACCGGCAGCGAGCCGGGGCTGGCGAACGGGGTTCTCGACCACCTCGCGCGCACGCTGCGCGGCAGCGAATTGTAGGAAACGGTGAAAGGCGGCGGGCTCGGCGAATTCGGCCGGATCCGGCGCTTCTTCGCGCCGCTCGCCGGGCCCGGCGGGCTCGCTCTTCGAGATGATGCGGCGCTGATCCCGTGCAAGGCGGGGCAGCAATTCGTCGTCACCGTCGACGCGATCGTTGCCGGCGTGCACTACCTGCCCGACGATCCGCCCGATCTCGTCGCGCGCAAATTGCTGCGCGTCAACCTGTCGGATCTCGCCGCGATGGGCGCGCGGCCGCGCCATTATCTTTTGACGACGGCTTTGCCGGCGGCGATCGGCGACGATTGGGTCGAGAAATTTGCCGGGGGGCTCGCCGAGGATCAGCGCCTATACGGGATCGACCTCCTCGGCGGCGACTCGGTTGCGACCGACGGACCGGCGGTATTGTCGCTGACGGCGATCGGCGAAGTCGCCATCGGCGCCGAGATCCGCCGCAGCGGCGCACGGCCGGGCGATCAGATCTGGGTCACCGGCACCATCGGCGACGCATTCCTTGGCCTCGCGATCTTGCGCGGCACTTACCCCTCGCTCCCCGCCGAACAGCGAACCGCGCTGATTCGGCGCTTCCAACTGCCGGAGCCTCGGGTCGAGCTGGGGCCCCGTCTAGCGGGCATCGCCCATGCGATGCTCGATGTCTCGGACGGGCTTGTCGCCGATCTCGGGCATATCTGCGAGGCCTCGCAGGTCGGCGGGACAATCAGCCTGACTCAGCTGCCGTTATTGCCGGCGGCGCGACAGCTCGCCTCCGCCGATCCCGATCTGCCGGGGCACCTCGCGACCGCAGGCGACGATTACGAGTTGCTGTTTACCGCTCCGCTCAATGCCGCCGACCAAATCCGCCGCCTCTCGCAAGAGCTTGGCCTGCCGATAACCGCGATCGGCAATGTCGAGAAGGGCGCTGGTGTCCGCCTCGTCAATGCCGCTGGGAAAGAGGTTTCGCTGGCCGAAACCGGCTACCGGCACTTCTGAACGCGAGCCCCCGCGCAACCGGGTTTGGCGCAATCCTGTTGGTTGAAGGGAACCAGAGGCAGATCGCGCGGTTGCCTCATTGTGGGGCTTCTGGCATGTTGCCGCAGTGACCTGCCCCCGCCGCGCCGGGCGCGCGCTCGCGGCAGGTTTTTTCCTTCCGACCGCTACTGAGGGAACTGCGGATGTCGTGGGCATATATTCTCGTCATTGCCTG
>VAZF01000100.1 GCA_005888425.1 Alphaproteobacteria bacterium | reverse complement strand
AATTGCGCCGGGTCCTGGAGGCGATGGTCGCGCTGGGCTTCGGGGCGTCGCTGATCTCGATCTTCGCCCGGTTGGGCGGCGGCATCTTCACGAAAGGCGCCGATGTCGGCGCCGATCTCGTCGGCAAGGTGGAGGCCGGCATCCCGGAAGACGATCCGCGCAACCCGGCCGTTATCGCGGATAATGTCGGCGACAATGTCGGTGACTGCGCCGGCATGGCGGCCGACCTG
>VAZF01000449.1 GCA_005888425.1 Alphaproteobacteria bacterium | reverse complement strand
ATCAGCTGCACCTGGCTGATGCGAGGGATGTCGTAGATTGCCAACAGGCCTTCGATCTGGATGCGGGCCTGCGCTTCTTCAAAGGCTTCCCGCTCGGCGCCGGCGGTCGTCGATTCATTGAGCTCCAGATACCCCGCCGGCAGGGTCCAGAAGCCGCGCCGCGGATTGATCGCGCGCCGGCATAGCAGGATCCGGTCGCCCCACCGCGCCACCGAGCCGACGACGATTTTCGGATTGTCGTAGAGCACAAAGCCGCATTCGGCGCAGATCATGCGCTCGCGGTTATCGCCCTCCGGAACGCCTCGCACCCGTGGACCGCTATCCGTCATGCCCGGAATAATAGGGAGCGGCTTTTATCGCGACAAGGCGAGGCCCACGCTCCGCGCCGGCGATGCGGCCAAACCTGGCATCGTGAAGCGCGGCTGAAAGAGGTCCAGAGCGGCTATTGCACGCTGAAATGTTTTATCCTGGACCTGTCGGATATCGGCGCCCAGCTGATGCCGGCCGACATCACGCAATGCCCGGGCGAGTTGGTGCTGAAGCCGCAGATCGGTCAGCAGCGCGATTGCGAGGTCGTGTGGCGAAAGGGCGGTGTCGTCGGTGTTCGCTGCGTGTGATCGCCCGCCGCCTCACGCAGAGACGGGGATTGCCCGCTGGTTGTACATGATCTTGCGGATCCGGGCGCGGTCCTCGTCGGTGAGGCTCGCCGGATCGGGCGGCAGGTCGGTCCCGGCCGCCATGCCGCGCTTCACCGCCGGCCGCTCGCCGATCTCCTCGAACCAACGCTTAAAGTATTTGAACTCCTCGATGTCCTGCCCCTGCGCCTTCCAATTGACCGTCCAGGGATAACAGATCATGTCGGCGATCGTGTACTCGTCGCCGGCGACATAGCGGCTCTGATAAAGGCGGTTGTTGAGAACGCCATAGAGCCGGTTGGCTTCATCGGTAAAGCGGCGGATCGCATAGGATAGGTCGCCCGCCTCCGGGCCGGCGCGGCGGAAATGGCCGCACTCGCCGAGCTTTGGGCCCTGATTGGCCATCTGCCACATGACCCATTGGGTCACCTCGTACTTGCCGCGCAGATCCTGCGGCCAGAAGCGCCCCGCCTTCTCGGCGATGTACATCATGATCGCGCCCGACTCGAACACCGCGATCGGCGCGCCGCCGCCCTTTGGAGCATGGTCGACCATCGTCGGCATGCGGTGGTTCGGGTTCATCTTCAGAAATTCGGGCGTGAACTGATCGCCGCGCTGGATGTTGCAGGGGACGATCTTGTACTCAAGCCCGCATTCCTCCAGCAGGATGGTGACTTTCTTGCCGTTTGGGGTCGGCCAGTAATGCAGATCGAACATCGGAAAACCCCTGCTCTGTTGCGGGCGAGCGATTCGCCGTGCGCGACACTAGCCCAGCACAATGGCGCTGCCTAGCAAGCGGCTGGGCGAGGCGCCGCGCGGCGGTTCAACTGGCGGTAACGGTTCAGCGCGGGCTTGCCTATAACAAGAGGCGAGCCGGCTGGTAACCGGAGGGAGAGCGTTTGTCCGTCATCAAGCAGTTGAGCATTCAAGACGCCGTTCCGGTTGCCGCGCCGCATTCCGGGCGCCGCTCGCTCAAAGTCGGAGTGCTTGTCGATCTCGCGCTGACCGCGGCGGCGGGCGGTCACGTAAAATGCTGGCAGCGCCTCGCCGAGGCCGCTGTCGCTTACGGTGACCGGCTCGATCTGACGGTGCATTTCAACGGCCCGCAACCGCGCCGCATCGATCTGTCTCCTTCGGTGCGCTACGTGCTGCTGCCGCCGGTCTTCAGCACGGCGCGCGTCATCCGGCATGTCCCGGACCACACCGACCTCGCGCCCTGGCATCCGCGGCTCGCGCAGCAGCTCGCGGGCTACGATGTCATCCATACGACGGATGCGTTCTTCTGCTATGCGCGCACCGCCGCGCGCTTCGCACGCCGCCATGGCGTGCCGATGGTCAGCTCGATCCACACCAACACGCCCGAATATGCGCGGATCACGACCGCGCGGCTCCTCGAACGCGCGCTCGGCCGCGGCATGGCCTACCGCATCGCCAATGACGGACTTGCTCTGCCGAATGTGGTCAGCAGCCTTCTCGAGCGCCGGCTGATGCGCCATCTCGAAAGCGTCACCTTCGCGATGGGCAGCTATGGCGGCGGGACCGATGTCCAATACGCGGCACGCCACAGCGGCGTCGCGTTGCGCCGCGGCCTCGACCGCGAATTATTTTCGCCGGCGCGGCGCGACCGCGCCTGGTTCGAGGCGCGCTTCGGCCTGCCATCGGATCGGCTGATCGTCATGTATGCCGGCAAGCTCAACGCCGGCAAAAATGTGCCCTTGCTCATCCCAGTAGTACAGCAGGTCTTGCAGAAGGGCGTTCCGGCATATCTGTTCTGTGCCGGCGCCGGTAGCGAGCGTGATGCGCTCGAAGCCGCGCTTGGTCCAGTGGTGACCTGTCCGGGCACGCTCGCTCAAGAGGAGCTGGCGCGCGCCTACGCCTCGGCCGATTTGTTCCTGTTCCCGTCGATGATTGACGAGTCCGGTAACGCCGCCGTCGAGGCGCTTGCCTCCGGCCTGCCATCGCTGTTGGCGGCCGGCAATGGCATTGCGAGCCGGATGGCCGATTGTGAGGGTCTGCGCGTATTGCCGGGCGACCGGCCGGAGGCATGGGCTGCGGCCATCGCCGAGCTCGCGGCCGCGTCGCAGCGTCGCGCCGCGATGGGCCAGACGGCGCGCACCTATGTCGAGGCCCGCCTGCCGAGCTGGGCCGATGTCTTGCTCGAAGACCTGCTGCCGGTCTGGCTGCGAGCCGCGGCGACGCGCGCGGCGGCCTAGGATCATGGTCTGATGCAGTCGCGCCGCATCCTCGTGTTGGCGCCGCATCCCGATGACGAGATCGTCGCCTGCGGTATCGCCGCACGCCGTGCCCGGCTGGCCGGCGCGCGGATCTTTGTGTTGTTTCTGACGACCGGAATCCCCGAGCCCGAGGCGTTATGGCCCTGGCAACGCGGCGGCTACGCCGCGCGGGTGGCGCGCCGGCGCGAGGAGGCCCGCACGGCGGCAGCGCTGATTGGTGAACCGATCGGGTTTCTCGATTACCCGTCGCGCCGGTTGCGCCATCATCTCGACGCCGCGGCGGCCGAAGCCGGCCGCGCAATCGCTGAATACGCCGCGAGCGAGCTCTGGGTTCCGGCCTTCGAAGGCGCGCATCAGGATCACGACGCCGCCAACGCGCTCGCGGCGCAGTTCTGTGATCTCCTGCCGGTTTACGAATTCGCTGCCTACAATTTCGCCGGCGGCCGGGTGCGCTCGAACCAATTCCCGGATCGCCACGATGGCGAGGTCACGATCGAGCTCACCCCCGACGAGGCGACGATGAAACAGCGCGCGCTCGCCGGTTACGCTTCGGAGCGCGGCAATCTCCGGCATGTCAGGACAGCGCGCGAGAGCTGGCGGCCGCTGCCGGGCCATGATCACGGTGCGCCGCCGCATGCGGGCCGGCTGTTCCGCGAGCGTTTTCACTGGGTCCCGTTTCGTCACCCTCGCATCGATTTCGAGCCCTCGGCCGCGATCTATGCCGAAATCGGCCGCTGGGCCTCAGGCGGCGCGGCGAGGGGCGCGCCGATGCTCGGCGACGGCCCAGGCGGCGAGGCCCGGCAGGCCGACCGCAAATTCGCGGGCGCGCTTGACCAGGCCGAGGGCGAGGGCGGTCTCGGCCGATAGCCCGGTCACGCTGGCGAGCGCGACCAGCGAGGCCTCCTGCGCGCCCCAGCCGCTCGGGATCAGAAAGGCGGCGCTGCGCGCGGCGAGGCTCAGGCTTTCGAGGATCAGGGCTTCGCCCGGCCCGGTCGGCGCCCCCATCAGCCACAAGGTCAGCCACACTTCGGCGGCATGTCCGAGCCAGCTCGTCAAATGGAGCGACAATGACCACGCCAGGGCCGCGCGGCTTTCCGCGAGCAGCGCCAATGCCGCGCCGAGCCGCTGCAATATCCCCGCCAGCCGTCGCTGCCCGATCCGCGCGCTCCACGCTTCGAGCGCCGCCAGCAGGCGTCGTCGCACCAGCATCTCCCAGCTGAACACGGCAAAGAGCGGCACCGATATGGCGGCGACCGCCGCCGGCCACCATCCCGCGGCGCTCAGCTGCGCGAGCAGCACAAAGCCGAGCAGCGTAAACAGGATCTGCGCCAAAAGACTCAGGCTGAAATCGACCGCGACCGAGGCGGCGCCCCGCGCCGGCGAGTCGAGGCGGCGCTGCAGCAGACGCGCGCGCACAACCTCGCCGCCGATCTGCGCGGCGGGCAAGGTCGTGTTGATCGATTCCGCGATCCAGCGCAGCGGCAGCATCAGCGCGAAGCTCGGCCGGCCGCGAGGCGGCAACAGGCATGCCCAGGCGCCGCAATCGACGACAACGGTTGCTGCCCGCACCGCCAAGATCGCGAGAAATCCCCAGCCGATCCGCGGGAAGACGCCAAACAACGCCGCCGGATCGGAGGCGAGCACCAGCCAAACGAGGATCGCGAGGCCGAGCGGCAATCCGATGTAGCGGAGGATGCGGTTCACGAGGTCGGTTGTGACACCATCTTCCGCCCCCGTCACTTGACAGAGTGACAACGCCGGGGCCGTCATGGCGCCAGCGAACCGGAGCGGCATATGAAATTCGGCAATTTTCTGTTTCCCGACAGCCGCGATCCGGAGCGCGACGGCATTGTCATCGACGAGACGTTGCGCGAGGCGGTGCTGTCCGACGAGCTCGGCATCGATGTTGTCTGGCTCGGCGAGCATCATTTCGATGGCATCTGCGCCTATGCCGATCCGATCGGCTTTGCCGGCGCGCTGGCGGTCGCGCTCAAGCGCGCCGCGCTCGGCTTTGCCGTGTTGCAGACCTCGCTGCATCACCCGATCCGCCTCGCCGAGCAGCTCGCCGTTCTCGACAATCTGACGAAAGGCCGGCTCATCGTCGGGCTCGGCCGCGGCAGCTCCTACAACATCTACGACTATCAAGGCTTCGGCATCGATCACCACGAAGCGCAGGACCGGCTCGAAGAGGCCGAAGACATTATCGTCCGCGCCTGGGCCGAGGCGGCGTTCCGGCACGACGGCCGCTTCTGGCAATTGGACGTGCCGATCCTGCGCCCGCGCCCCTATACAAAGCCGCATCCGCCCTTGATCCGCGGCTCCTCGGGCGACGCCTCGCTCGTCGAATTGGCGCGGCAGGGCAAGCCGTTTCTGATGAATGTGCA
>VAZF01000448.1 GCA_005888425.1 Alphaproteobacteria bacterium | reverse complement strand
CGTGCCGCTCGACAGCTTCCGCTGCATAACGCGAGCAGCTCGGATAAAACCGGCAGGAGGGCGGCACCACTGGCGCAAGAAGCAGTTGATAGGCGCCGATCATCAAATTGATTGCCAAACCAAACACCCGGCTCGCGCCGGCGCGCAATTGCATCTCACGTCTCCACGGCGGTTCTCGCCCGCTCCGATGACCCATCTCTGGCCGTCTGCCGCGCGAGCTGCCGCAACGCGCCTTCGAGGTCGCCTAAAAGTTCGGCGTAAGGCCGCTCGCTCGCGGTAGCCCGGGCAACCAGCACATAATCCGTCCCGGGATGGCCCATTTGCGGCAATACCTCCGCGGCGATTGCGCGCAGCCGCCGTTTTGCGCGATTGCGTACCACCGCATTACCGACCTTGCGGCTCGCCGTAAAACCAACTCTGACACTGGTGCCGCTCGCATCCTTCGTCGGCCGCGGCGCGGCTTGCACAATAAAGGCCGGCCGCACGGCTCGGCGGCGTCCGGCGGCAACACGGACAAAATCGGCGCGGGTCTTGAGCCTTGCAAGGTCGGCTGTCATGCTTCTCGCCGGCCGCGCCGAGTTTGCGCGGGCCCCTAGGGTGCAGCCGAAAAAGCTCAGGCAGACAGGCGCTTGCGGCCCTTCGCACGGCGCGACGCCAGCACCCGGCGGCCTCCCGGCGTGGCCATGCGCGCACGGAAGCCATGGCGGCGCTTGCGGACGAGCTTGCTGGGCTGGTAAGTGCGCTTCACGGCACCCGTTCCAACGTGACTGCCTCGGTTGAGCGGAGGCCGCTATATAGGGGAGCGGTCTGGGCAAGTCAACGACGGCCGGGCTGCGTCGGCCTGTCATTGTAGCGGTGCGGAGGGGGTAATTCGGTGACGGACGAAGCAGTTATTGCGGCGGCGGATGAGACGGCGCGCCGCTGGGCGTCTCCCGATCGCGGCATCATTCGGCCGGGCAGCGACGAGCACAAGAACGCCTTCTGCCGGATGCTCCTCGATACGCATAATCCTTATAAACCCACAGTCATCGATTGGCCCCCGCTCGACGCGGAAACGCGTGAGCGCCTGGTCGCTCTGCCAATCTGGGACATCGCGGTGCAAACCGAGGGCAAGGCGCGGATCCGCGTCTTGAGTTACGCGGAAGAAACTCCCGACCCGCTGCTGCGGCATGCCATCGAGCTCGATGCCTTTGAAGAGGGCCGCCACAAGGAGGTGCTGTCGCGGCTGGTGGAAGTCTATGGGATACGGCTCGCGCCCGAGCCCGAGTACCATCGCCCGCGCAATGCGGAATGGGCGTTCATGGTGACCGGTTTCAGCGAGTGCATCGACAGCTTCTTCGCGTTTGGGCTGTTTGCGATGGCGAAGACATCGCGCTTCTTCCCGCCCGAGCTCGTCGAGACGTTCGAACCCGTCATGCAGGAGGAGGCGCGCCACATCCTGTTCTTCGTCAATTGGGTCGCGTGGCATCGCCGCAACCTGCCGTGGTGGCGCCGGCCGTGGTTCTGGGCCAAGGTCTTTGCCGTCTGGGTATTCCTGATCTACGAGCGGATCGGATTGGCCCGCGGCGTTGGTGCGAGCCAGGACTCGACGCCGCAGGACAACAACTTCACCCTGACCGGCAGCAAGGCGGTTGCCGATGTCGATCTTTCGCCAGCGGCGCTGATCGACGTGTGCCTCACGGAAAACGACAAGCGCCTCGCCGGCTACGACCGCCGGCTCCTGCGCCCGGTGGTGATGCCGTCTCTTGCTCGCCTGATCCGCCGTTTCCTGCGAAACCCGCGGGCCGCTGAACCGGCCGCGGGATGACAACCGCTCCAAGGCACAGCATCCGTCGAGCGCACGCATGAAGGCTCTGCCTATTCTCGCCGCCGTTCTCGGTATCGGCGTCATGCTGGCGCTTGTCGGCTATTTCGGCGCCGGCGCGGTGATCCGCTCGCTGTTCGCCGTCGGCGGTCTTGGTTTCGCGGCGATCTGCGCGATCCATCTCGCGCTGATGGTCGTGATGGGATTCGCCTGGCGGGTGCTGATGCCCGGAATACCGTCCTGGGTGGCCATCTGGGGGCGGTTGGTTCGCGATTCCGGGTCCGAGGTGCTGCCATTGTCGCAGGTCGGCGGGTATGTGCTTGGCGCGCGGGCGTTGGCGCTCGCCGGCGTGACGGGAACAGTCGCGGCGGCCGGCACGATCGTCGACGTGACCTTCGAATTTGTCGCGCAAGTCGCCTATACCGCGCTTGGCTTGGCCCTGCTCCTCCAGCTGCAGCCCGGCTCCGCGGCGGCGACGCCCGTCCTTATCGGGCTGGTCGTTGCCGTCGCGGCGGCGATGGCGTTTCTGATCGTGCAACGCCACGGTGTCGACTATTTCGAGCGCATCGCGCGTATTCTCGGCCGCGGTTGGGCCGAACGCAGCGCGGCGGGCGCCGCGGCATTGCATGGCGCTTTGCGGGAGATTTACCGCCGCCCGGTGGCGCTCTGGCTGTGCTTCGCGCTGCATCTGGCATGCTGGATCGCCAGCGCGGCGGAGGCATGGCTTGTCTTGCGTTTGGCGGGCGAACCATTGCCGTTCAGCGCCGTGCTGGTGCTGGAGAGCATGCTCTATGCGGTGCGCACATCGGCATTTGTCGTGCCGAACGCGGTCGGTGTGCAGGAAGGCGCCTACATCCTGCTCGGCGCTACCTTCGGGTTGAGCCCCGAGATGGCCTTGGCGCTGTCTCTGCTGAAGCGCGCCCGCGATTTGGCGATCGGCTTGCCGACGATCGGCGTCTGGCAAGCCCTGGAGGGCGGGCGGTTATGGCGACGCCGCAGCACCGCCGAGGTGAACCGGGTTCCCGCGACGTCACCGGATTGACAATCCCGCGACTTGGCGGCGAGCCGTCCGGCTGGTAATTCTCGCGATCGGGGAATTTATCCCAGCGGGTCGAAACCGATCGTGCCGCGCCGAACCGGCCACATTGCGATAGTCGAGCGTCGCCCCGCGGCGTCGCCGTTGGGCGTTGCACTCGCCGTCCTGGCGCTCTGTCTGCGGCTCGTCTGGCCGACGCCGCCGAGTGTTGGATCTGCTGATATCACGGCGCTCACAGGTCTCGGGGAGCACGCCCTGTGCCTTGCGGCATCGGCGAATGCGGACCCGGCGCCGATCGGCAGCGATCGGGCAACTCGCGGCCGTGGCGCGCATCGCCTTTGCTGAGGGGGCGCCAGCCGCCGCTGCGGCGCCCGAATTTCAACCCGCCGGTATAAGCGGACCAACCCGGGCGCGGGGACCGCCAGCTCTGGGCTAACGCCATCTTCGCCCGATTGCGCCCTGCCGGCGGCTGGAAAGCCGCCGACGATGCGCAGTCATTCCGTCTCCAGTCACGGGCGGTCCCATGATGAGCTCATTTCGGTTTACGATTCGCGCGGCAGGTGCTGCGCTGGCGGTTGCGACCATCGGCACGGCAATGCCGCCAAAGCATGCAGCGGCGCACGGCTTTGCCGGCCAGCGGTTCTTCCCCGCGACAATATTGACTGACGATCCCTTCGTCGCCGACGAGGTGTCGTTGCCGACGGTCACTCGCCCGCCCACCGGTCTCGACCGCTCGCAGGAACTCGACCTTGACGTCGATCTCGCAAAACGGATCACCCCGGATCTCGGCTTTACGATCGGTCAGGGATGGACGCACCTTAAGCCAAAGGACATGCCCGGCGCGACCGGGCTCAGCGGACTGCATACCGGCCTGCAATACCAGCTCTTTGTCGATGGGCCGCACGAGGCGCTCGGCCTCATCGGCCTCAATGTCGGCTGGGCGCATACCGGGCGAGTCGCCGCGCTGGGCGCGCCGGATGTCACGACGCTGTCGCCGACCCTGAACTTCGGAAAGGGTTTCGGCGATCTTGCGCCCGAACTTGCCTATCTGCGGCCCTTTGCGGTTACCGGCAATCTCGGCTTCGATTTTCCGACCAAAACCGAAAGCGCCGGCGCGCCAAACCCGAACAATTTCAATTATGGATTCGCGCTCGAATACAGCCTGCCTTACCTACAATGCTGCGTGAAGGACATCGGCCTGCGCGAGCCGTTCAGCCGGCTGATCCCGCTCGTCGAGATCGCGTTTACGACGCCGATTGCCCGAGGCGAGGGTACGCAGACGATAGGAACCATCCAGCCCGGCATCATCTGGAGCGGGACTTATTTTCAGATCGGCGCCGAGGCCATCCTGCCGGTCAACAAAGCATCCGGTCGCGGGTTTGGCGGCGTCATGCAATTTC
>VAZF01000447.1 GCA_005888425.1 Alphaproteobacteria bacterium | reverse complement strand
TCAATGATAGGTTGTACCGCCGACGCTTCCCGCTTGAGCTACTGCTCCAGCACGACATCGACGCGGCGCTCGGCGACCGTGGGGTCGCCCGAGCCGGTCTGGCCGATCGGCACTTGCCGCAGCATCGCCGGGCTGATGCCGTCCTTCGCCAGTTCGTCGGCGACGACCTGGCTGCGCGTCTCGGCGAGCCGCTGGTTAGCGGCGGGCGAGCCGGTGGCGCTGGCGCGCGCTTCGATGCGGACGGCGCGGCTGCGGGTCTCGCGGACGCGCTGCGCGGCATTGGCGATGACGGCGTGCGCTTCCGGCGTCAGGTTCGCACTGAACTCGTCGAAAAAGACGAGAAAGCGGCCGCTGTCGGCGCCCATCGGTGCGCAGGCGGCGACAGTTGCGAGAAGCGAGGCGGCGATGAAAATGCTTCTGATGCCGGGCATGAGCTAACCATCGCAAGAGTTGCCGTCGAGGCCGCGCAGCCTATCGCAATGCGTTCTGCGGCACCATGACGATTGCGACGGGCTTGCCGCCAGATGGCGAGCGTGGAACTCTGCGCCGAGAGCGTCACTCGACAGGATCAGGGAGGCGATATGCGCGTCGTCATCGTCGGTCAGCAGGCCTTCGGGAAAGCGGTGCTGGAAGCCTTTGTCGGCCGCGGCGATACGATCGCCGGTGTGTTTGCCGCGCCGGAAAAGCCGGGCTCGCGCCCCGACCCGCTGGTCGCCGCCGCCGAGGAGCGGAAATTCCCGGTCTACCGCTTCCCGAAATACTCCGCGCCGGAGGCGCTGGAGGCGCTCAAATCATGCAACGCCGATATTGGCGTCATGGCTTATGTGCTGCTGTTCGCGCCGCCTGAATTCTGCGCGATCCCGAAGCACGGCATGATCCAGTTTCATCCCTCGGTGCTGCCGCTGCACCGCGGCCCGGCCTCGATCCCCTGGGCGATCATCCGCGGCCGCAGCGAAACCGGGCTGACGATCTTCCGCCCAACGCCGGGGCTCGACGAAGGGCCTGTCATTCTGCAGAAGCGCGTCGCGATCGGCCCCAACGACACTGCGGCCTCGCTCTATTTCGACAAGATCTTCCCGCTCGGCGTCGAGGCGTTGTTGCAGGCGGCCGATCTCGTCACGGCGGGCCGCGCCACCGAATGGACGCAGGATGAGAGCCAAGCCACCTATGAGGGCTGGGTGCGCGAGGCCGAGGCGCGGATCAACTGGGCCAACCACGTCGATTTCATCTACGATTTGATCCGCGGCTGCAACCCGGCGCCGGGCGCTTGGACGACACTCAAATCCGAGGCCGGCGAGCAGAAGCTCTATCTCTTCGACTCGAAGAAGATCATGGCGCCGACCTTTGGCTCGGTGCGGGGCAAGAAATTGGGCGAGGTCGTCTCGGCCGGCCCCGAGGGCATCCGCATTCACGCGCAGGGCGGCTTTATTGAATGCTCGCGCCTGCGCCTCGGCGACGGCGCCAAGGTCAAACCCTCCGAGATAGACCTGCCGGTCGGCACGATATTGGGGGCATAGCTTGAGCCCGTGCCGGTTGTTTTCCGCAGCGGCAGCTTTCGGTTCTTCTTTTTTGCGAACGAGGGCCGTCCACGCGAGCCGGTGCACATCCACGTTGAACGGGGCGAGCAGCAGGCCAAATTTTGGCTCCGCCCGGAAATATCGATTGCCTACAACGACGGGTTCAGCGCAAGGACGCTGCGTGAGCTATTGAGATTGGTCGAGGCGAAGCGTGAGCGGATCGAGAAAGCCTGGAGCGACTTCTTTCGTTAGCGCGACCAAGGTCAGGTTTGACGACGATAATATGTGGGTTGAACTGTCGGACGGGAGGACTCTTGGTGTGCCGATCGCCTGGTTTCCTCGCCTCCTGCACGCAACCCCCAAACAACGAGAGGCATGCCGTATCAGCAGCCGTGGGCTTCACTGGGAAGCATTGGACGAAGACATATCCATTGCTGGGCTGTTGGCTGGACTGAGCGATCAGACCCGGCGCATGCCGAAGGCCGCCGAGTGATCCTCGCTCAACTCCTTCAGTGGAAGCGGGGTTTGACTTCCTGGCAGAGGAGGCGGAGCGCGTTCACCACCCGGTCCTGCGGGATTTTGCCGCCGCAGTTCAATTCGGCGAGAATGCCGTCGAGCCCGATCTCCTCCTGGACCTCGCGTAGCCGCGCCGTGAACCCGTCGGGGTCGTCGACAAGGAGCTGCGTCGCCAGCGCTTCGTCATAGGTCAAGGCCTCGAGGCGCTCTACCTGGCGCAGCCGCTGGACCGCCAATTCGCCGCCGGCGCGGCGCGCCGAGTCGCGCCCCAATTCGGCCTGATAGCGGAAAAAGCTCATGATGCTTTCTTCGGCTTCGGCGCGAGCCCGCTGGCGCGTCTCGGCGAGAAAGGCCGGGACGCGCAGAAATACCTGGCCGCGGCCGGGATGACCGGCGGCCGCATAGGCCTCGCGGTAGGATTTGATCCGCTCGGCCAATTGCCCGAACGGCCCCTGGCGAACCGCGACGAAGATCGGCAGCCCGAGCCGGCCGATTTGCGGAAAGGTTTCGGGGGTCGCCGCCGCCATGCGCAGTTCGGGATAGGGCTTCTGGTACGGCTTGGGCGTCACCGAGACATTGTTGAAGCGGTGATACTTCCCCTCGTAGGAAAAGCTGGGCTCGGTCCAGGCGAGCTTCAGGATTTCCAGTGTTTCGGCGAACCGCTCGCGGCTCTCGCCGTAGGAGATGCCGTAATTCTCGTAGGTGCGCACGACCCCGCTGCGGCCGATCCCGTAGATCAGCCGGCCATGGCTGATCTGGTCGACGGTCGCGGCTTCCTCGGCGAGGCGCAGCGGGTGCGACAGGGGCAGGACCTGCACCGCGATGCCGATCTTGACGCGACTTGTTGAAGCGCCGATCGCGCTCGCCAGCATCATCGGCGCCGACAGAACCGAGCGCTCCGGGGCGCCGTGCAATTCGGCCAGCCAGACGGCGTCCAGACCGTATTCTTCGGCGGCCTGGATCTCGGCGAGCGCCTGGTCGAAGGCCGCGCTCTGGCCGGCGGCCGCGACCGGCGGGAATTCCATAAAGCTGCCGAATTCCATGCTCGACCTCTCGGGAGTTGTCGCGGCATCATCACGTTGTGGATCGGCCCACGCAACTGGCGCATTGTCCGGTCAGGGATGCAGGCCAGGGATGGGAATTGGCCTGCCGGCCTAAAGTCACCGTAGAGTCCAGAGCGGAGGCGAGTGATGCGTTTTCAGCGGATTGCGATAGCGGCTGCGGTTGCCGCCGGGCTTGCCACCCTGCCGTTCTCGCCAGCGAAGGCGCAATACTACCCGTACCCTTGCAACCCGTTCCCGCTGTTCTGGCCGTTCTGCGCCGCAGCCGCGATCGTCGGCGGCGTCGGGGCAATCGTGACCGCGCCGTTCCGCGGGGCCTTCTATCCCTATTATCCGCGCTATTATTACGGAACCCCGGCGGTGCCGTATTACTACCCGCCGACCGGCGCCTACTACCCGCCTGGCGGGGCCTACGCGCCCTCGCCCTATACCCAGCCGGCCTCTGTCGCGCCGGGAACCGTCGTCCCGGCATCGCCGCCCCCGACGGCGCCTCCCCCACGCTGAGCCGCGTTCTCCCG